>JASHSH010000297.1 GCA_030040955.1 Rhodospirillales bacterium | reverse complement strand
TCGGCAAGCTGAACGGCGAGTTCGCCGATCGCGACGCGGTGATCTACGGCGCGAGCATCGACAGCGAGTATGTCCACCTCGCCTGGCGGCAGAATCACGCCGACCTGAAGAACCTACCGTTCCCCATGCTCTCCGACATCAAGCGAGAGCTGAGCGGGGCTCTGGGCGTGCTCGACAAGATCGAGGGCGTGGCCCTGCGCGCCACCTTCATCGTCGACCCCGAGGGCACGATCCGCTTCGCCTCGGTGAACGATCTCAGCGTCGGGCGCAATCCGCAGGAAGTGCTGCGCGTCCTCGACGCGTTGCAGACCGACGAGCTGTGCCCGTGCAACTGGCAGAAGGGCGACGAGGTCCTCAAGGCCGCCTGAGCCGAGCCGTCCCCGGCGGAGCGGTCCGCCGGGGACTTCCCCATCCGACGAAAGGACATTCCGATGAGCATCGACACCTTGAAGGACCGTCTTCCCGACTATGCCCGCGACCTGAAGCTGAATCTGTCCGGTCTCGCCGCCGAGCCCACGCTCGGCGCCCAACAGCGCGCCGGCAGCTTCGTCGCCGCCGCCATCGCCTCGCGCAATCCCGAGGTGACCGAAGCGATCCTGGCCGCGTTCGGGCCCGAGCTCTCGCCCGAGGCGATGCAGGCCGCGAAGGCCGCGGCCGCGATCATGGGCATGAACAATATCTACTATCGCTTCGTGCATTTGGCCTCGGCGCCCGACTACAAGACAATGCCGGCCAAACTGCGCATGAATGTGATCGGCAAGCCGGGCGTCGAGAAGGCCGACTTCGAGCTCTGGTGTCTGGTGGTGTCGGCGGTCAACGGCTGCGGCCAGTGCATCGACTCGCACGAGCGCGAGCTGCGCAAGGCGGGCCTTTCCGCCGAGCAGGTGCAGGCCGCCGTCCGCATCGCCGCCGTGGTGCATGCGGTCGCGGTCACGCTCGAGACGGAGCGCGCGGCACCCGCGCCGGCCCAGCTGGCAGCCTGATGCCGGGAAGCGGCCCCGGTCAGTTCGCCCGCGCCGCTCCGAAGTCGAACATGTCGAACAGGTCGCCGATCGCCGGGCCGTTCGCGGGCGCGTAGACGAAATCGGGCGAGGGGACCGGGTTCGGCAGATTGTCGCGGCTGCGCGCGGTCAGCGGTCCGAGCCGCCAGTTGCGCTCGATGAACTTCACCACCGAGGCGTGGTCGGCGTAGACGTGAACGATCCGCCCGCCCCGGCTCCATGGCGAGACCGCAATGATCGGAATGCGCGGTCCGTCGCCGAAGAAGTCGAGGGGCTGGATATAGCCCGAATCCCAATACCCGCCGCCCTCGTCGAAGGTGACAAGGATCGCCGTGCTCGCCGCCAGGCTCGGATCGCCCAGGATGCGGTCGATCAGCCGCTTGGCGAAGGCCTCGAACAGATCGACCTTCGAGGATTGCGGATGCCCGTCGAGCCAGCCGTCCGGCTTGACGTAGGCCACCGCCGGCACCGTGCCGCGCGCGACATCGTCGAACAGGTCGCCGACATCGCCCATATGGGCCGTGCGCATCGCCGGGTCGGCCATGAACCTGGTCTCGTATTGGAACGGGTTGCAGATGCGGCAATAGGTGTTGGTGCGGCCGGCCTGTGCCGCCGCGAATCCGCCGCCATAATATTTGAACGAGATGCCGTGCTCGGCCAGCGCGTCTCCGATCGTGCGCAAGCTGGAGGGCGGAATGTTGTAGGGCCCGGTCTGCGGCGTTCCGTTCACGTCGAAGCCGGGCAGGAAATTGTTGATGGCGTAGAAATACCCCGGCTCGCAATTCGGCCGGACGGGCCAGGGAAGAGCGGCAAGGTAGTTCAGGATGGCGGCCACGCCGGGCTGGGAGGCGTCCGCGCATTCGACATAGATGCCGTCGGCCTTGTAGCGGTTTTCGGTGCCCGGCCGCGGGTCCGGGTCGGCCAGCCATTTTGATGGCGCGGCGGCGAAGTCCGCGCCACCTTCATAGTAGAGCGTGTCGGCGGCGGCGATCTGGCTGTGCTCGATCATCGTGCCGCCCATCTCCGCCTGATGGTAGTTGTCGCTCATCGTGTAGGCGTCGGCCAGGCTCTTGAGATAAGACGCGTCGCCGGCGTTCACGTTGTAGAAGCCGAGCGACGAGCCACCGCCCCGGTCGTATTCCGCCGACGTACCGGCCACCCACGGGTACAGATCGTTCAGGCAGCCGCTCGGATTGGTCGGGCCGACATTGCGCGCCGCGCAATCCGACTGCTGCCACATCTGGAAGAAACGGTGGACCGTGTCGCCGGTGTAGGAATCGTAGGGCAGGCCCGGGCCGCTGAGGGGGAACGGCCCGTTGGACAGGGAAGCATAGTTGACGATGCGGGTGTCGGCGCCCTCGGTCGTCGCCAAGCCGGTCGTTCCGGTGGTCAGCAGGCGGATGTCGGCGGGATCCAGGTCCCGCTCGGCCGCGGCCGCGGCGGTCTCCGTCGCGAACGCCGCCGGCTCTTTCACGCCGAGATGCCAGATCGGATTGTCGTCGGTTCCGCGCGCGAGCGTGCCGACCAGGACAGGCGGCGGAAGATGCTCATACCGGGTCTTGGCGGCGGCGCCGACGAAATATGCGGGCTGAGGGACCGCCTTGTATTGCGCGGCGAGCGCATAGTTGGGGCCCGGAGAGCCGTCCTGGTTCAGGATTCCCTTCGAAAGCACATTGTCGACGGTCTGCCCGGGCTTCGGCCGATAGAGACCGAACAGATGGTCGAACGACCTGTTCTCGCCGATGATCACGACGAGATGCTTGACCGGCGAGACGGTGTCCTGATCCGCCGCCGCGCCGAAGGCCGGAACCACCGCCGCTCCCGCCGCGCACACGACCGCGATGACCGCGAGTCTGCCCGTGTTCGCCTCCCCGGATGTCGGCCGGAATACTAGACCGCGCGCCTGTGGTCCGGGGATGTCGATTGAATGACGACGGCGTCCGCGCCGGGGCGATCAGCCCGCGTTATGCGTGAGGTTGGCCTGGAAGTTGGACGGCGGGAAAACCGCCTCCATGAACGGCTCGAGCTGGCCGCGCAGGTCGCCTTCGAGATTCATCCGCTCGAACGCCAAGCTCATGAACCGGTCGCCCTCGCACAATACGACGAGCACCGGCACGCGTCCCGACGCCGACAGATTGCCGACCCGCTGCAGGCTGGCCGGATTCTGCTGCGCGATCTGACAGACGCTATAGCCCCAGCCACGATTGAGCGACATAGCCCAAGAGGCGGAGGGGCCGATCAGGACGTTCAGTGAGTAAGGCGACCGGGTTTCGGCGGCGTTCGCGGCCGTCGCCGGTTCGACCTTCGCGTCCTGCATGGCCCCGGCTACCGCGGTGAACACGAGGTTCGGCTGGAGATTGGTGGCGTTGGTCACCACGCGGATGAAGATCGGGCCGGATTGCTTCGCGTCGCGGGGGTCGTAGAAGTCGGAATAATTGGTGCCGATTCCACCGCAGGCGGCCATCGGCGCGCAAAGCAGCAGGATATGTAGCGGACGAAGTCGCATCGGTCTTCTTTCCCAGCGGGGCGAGGGCCGCAGTCTATCGCCAACCGGAGCGCCGCGGGAAAATTTACTCACCAGTAAAAGGAAGCGCAAGACACAAACAGGATCACGCGAAGGACGATGGCGACTTTTCCATCGCAAGATACATCAGGATTTATTCTTGACAATTCTACCCTGGTATTGGAATGACATGTGCTGGTACGCCCGTCCGGGCTCGATCGGCCGAACTGGAAGACACCCGGTTCAAAACGGAGCGACCGCCGCGGCTGGGCTTCCGGCTTCGCTGGGCATGCGGAGCACGCGTTGCGGCGTTGTTGCGCTGCGAGATAGGATAAGGCCCAGCGGCGGGGGATGTTTGGCGATGCCGGATTTACATTGTCGGCCAATGGGGTGAAGGTAGCGGTGGCTGGCAGGCGATTCGAGGAGACAGGTCGCGCGGAGCCGATCGCGGAAGCCGATCCGGACCAACGCGGGGCGGATCGCCAAGGACCGCTCGCGACCATTTTGATCCGCGAATCGGATCCGCGCATTGTCGAGGCGCTGCTGCACGACTTGGCCGCGCGAGGCTATGTAGTGGTGCAAGCGGCCTCCGAGCCGGGCGAGGGTGGGACCCCGGCGCAAGTGCTTCGGGTGCTTGCCAGGCAGCTTGGCGGAGAGGCGGGGTCGCCAGGTCCGGCCGCGGTTCCCGCCGCGGAGCTTGTCGCATCCGACCCGCTGGCGACGCGCGGGAAGGCATTGCTTCCGGGGCCGGCCGCGCCGGTCGAGACGGTGCTGCGCGTGGGGCCGCTCGAGCTCGACCTGATCGCCCGCCGCGCCCGACGCGGCAAGCGTGAGATCGAGCTTTTGCCAAGGGAATTCAAGCTTCTGGAGTTTCTCATGCGGCGTCCGGGGCAGGTGCTCTCGCGTGCCACGCTGCTCGAGGAACTCTGGCACTATCGTTTCATGCCGGAGACCAATCTGGTCGACGTCCATATCGGCAAGCTGCGCCGAAAGGTCGACGCGCTGGGCGAGGCGCAAATGCTCCACAGCATTCGCCGCGGCGGCTTCGTGCTCGACGCGCCGGCATAACGTCGTTTCACCGCTTGGTTTTCGCCGCCGCTCGCCGGCGCATCGGCACGACCCGCTCCGGCCGATTCCGGACCGTCTGTAGGCGATTGCGGTCGCCTGCGCAAATATTGCCGATTTGTGACATGTCACATGACAGTAATAACTGTGTAGTGACTAAGTAATACGCCATCTTAAAAATTCTTTTAATTGTGAGAAGCCGGATTCACACATGATATGGCGCATCCGGTTCTCAGGCCTTGGGGGGTGTGCCGTGGCGCGAATCAGAACTCGCTCGGTTACCGTTTGGAGGGACAAGCAGGTCGCCGAGCGTGGGGGAAGCTTGTTGCGGTCGCGCACGGCCGCGTTTGCCTCGACCGGTCTCGCGGTCAGCGCCGCGGTTCTCCTGGCCTCCGGCGTCCTCGGGGCCGCGCCGGCGCGCGCCGATGACGCGACGCAGCAGGAGATCAATCAGCTGCAGGACCTGATCAAGCAGCTGCAGTCGCAAGTGGACGCGATGAAGCAGCAGGCGCAGCTTTCCGGCAACACCACCGCGCCGCTCGGCAGCAACAAGCCCGCCCAGGCCTACTCGACGCCGTCCAACCAGCTCGGTATCGAAAGCTGGGACGGCCAGAACTCGATCGAGCTGACCGGCCGGCTCCAGCTCGACATGGGCGACTACCTCACCTACGACAAGCAG
>JASHSH010000296.1 GCA_030040955.1 Rhodospirillales bacterium | reverse complement strand
GCGATCATGTGCGGAAAGAAGCAGTTGAACAGCGAAAATCGCACCGGATCGCGGATCGGCGGCGTGCCCGCGTGCACGTCGGCGATGTAGCAGATTTACTGGAAGGTGTAGAACGATATGCCGAGCGACAACGCCACGTGCAGGAAAGGAAGGCGCGGGCCGAGCGCCGCCAGGTTGGCGACGAAGAAGTCCACGTATTTGAAGTGGCCCAGCAGTCCGAGATCGACGGCGACCGCGCCGATCGTCGCGGCGCGCCGCGCGTGCCCCGCGCGGCCGGCAATCAGAAGTCCCGCCGCGAAATTGAAAGCGACCGAGGCCGCCAGCAGCGCGACCGGCGAGGGGTTCCACGAACCGTAGAACACCAGCGAGGCGACCACCAGCCACGCCCAGCGCGCGTCGAGCGAACGCGTAATCCGCTCGAGCAGGAGGAAGCCCGCCAGCACCAGCGGGAGGAAGATCAGGACGAACTTCAGCGAGTGGAAATACATTCGATCAGCGGCGGGCGCCGCTCACGCGCACGGGGCACCGGGCGCGGCCGCCATCACGGAGCCACTGCGCCAGGGCGTTCGGACGGGCTGGCTTGGCCGGCGTCTCCGCTCGGCATCCGGGCCACGATGTTCCAGTCGAAGCCCCATTTGCGTCCCAGCCAGCGCTCGATCGCGGTCGCGGGATATACGGGCTGTCCGTACAGGATCGTGCTGGCTTCGGTGGGACGGAAGCCGAGCAGGCGCAGAACCAGGTTGCGAAGCTGCATGCCGCGCGCCGGAAACACCATCGAGAATTCGAACCCGCCCTTCCGCAGTTGAACCGACTCGAAGCCGCCGAGCAGAGCGCGCAGCTCGCCTTCGGAATACACGCGCGTGATCGGGCAGGGCTGGTCGGCGAATTTCGGCTTGCCTTCGGTGATCATGCCGAGCCGCTCCGCCTCCGGCATACGGAATATCGACAGGTTGAGGATGGTGCGCGGCAGCAGTCGGCACCAATAGATGGCGGAATTGCGCGCATAGAGCATCATCACCGCGCGGCCGCCGGGCTTGAGCACGCGGCGGACCTCGCTTATGCAGCGCCGCGTGTCGGTAGAATGATGCAGGACACCGTTGGAATACACGATGTCGAAGGAGGCATCGGCGAAGGGCAGGCTCTCGGCGTCCGCTTCGACCGCGAAGCCCCTGCCTTCCGGGATCAGGTTCAGCTTGCGCGCCGTGGAAAGCACGCGCTCGGGCGTGATGTCCACGGAGATGATCGAGGCACCGCGCAGCTTGAACAGCGCCGAGTGGGCTCCGCCGCCGCTGCCGATCTCCAGAACCCGCCTGCCCTCGAATCCCTCGAAGTCCATTTCCACCGCGGCAAGGTGCCCCGCGGACCGGAAGAAGGATTCGACATGCCCGAGTTGGCGCCGCAGTTCGTCCGCGTCGAGTGTTCGATCGTTCTCGGCGTACCACTGGCGGCAGACGTCCCCCCAAAAGGTGCGAATGCGGGACTTCTCGGCCGTCGAGCTCGGAGCGATCAGCGAGGCCGTGCGGCTGGACGGATCGTAGGCATAGCCGGCGCCGCACTCGCCGCAGTCCAGTGCCCGGGTCGCCGTGGACAGGACCAGCCGACGCGAGCCGCAATTCGGGCATCGCAGAATGTTCCGGATGCCGTCCGCCAGCTCGCCCTCGAACGACGCGGCATCCTCGGCCGGGAGAACATGCATCTTCGACGCGCCGCCCACGCCTGCCTCGTCAACTGATTCGCGGATACGCTCGACCGGGGTCAAGTCGGCTGCATCGCGGCGGTCGCCGGCAAGGCGCGCCGCTCGCCGAGCTCGATTCGCCGCAGCGTGAGCAGCGCGGAAAGAAGAAACACCATCCAGTATTTCAGCAGCGGACCGGCGGTGCCGGTGGCGATCATGGCGCCGATCAGGCCCATCCAGATCGTGCCGCTATACTTGCTCGACGGACGGATCAATCCCTGCCAGGCGGACACAACGCTGACGCCGAACAGGAACGGCAGGGTCAACAGGCCGAAAAACAGCAGCAATTGCACCACCGACGAAGCCGCGTTGATCGTCTCGTCGAGCGCCACCAAATTCGTCATTCCGATGCCCCAGGGGTGCTGCGCAATGTAGTTCAGCACTTCCAGGAATGCGATGGACTTATCGGAGCCACTGCCGCCTTCCTTGAATTTGCCGAGCACGAAGTGATCGATGAAGGAGAGGTTCGGCGCCAGCACATAGACGAATGCCACCGCGCCGATGAGTCCGACGACGCCGATGACGATGGCCTGGCGCCAGCCCCCGAACCGCCCAAAAATCATGACCAGGGCAATGGCCGCGCCGCCCCAGGAGGCGATCGCGATGCTGCTGGCCAACGCCATGCCCACGAACGCCACGCGAATTCGCCGCTCGCTGGCGATCGCCAGCGCCAGCCCGACGACGAGCAGCTGGCCGTAATAGGCCGGCTCGCTGAAGTAGAAGGCGCTACGCATATCCGACGACGACCTCCCAAGGAGGCCGAGCCAGGCGAGCTTCACGTCCGCGAAGGTAGGACCGGCGCTGGCGATCGTCACAGTGAGCGCGGTATGCATTCCGCCGGCCGCGGCGAACACGCTGACCAGCGACTGCGCGCAGGAGAGGTAGACCACCGCCATGAACCAACGCAGATAGGTCTGTATGGCCTCGCGGCTGTCGAGCAGCTTGGCAACCAGGAACACGACCAGGTTGAGGAACAGAAGCTTGACCAGCTGATAGAAGGAGAAGTCCTGCTCGCCGATCACCGCGTTAAGCGAGGCGGCGAAGCACATCGCGCCGTACAGCGTCAGGCCGGCGAATTCGCCGCCATCGAGATTGTCGAACACGCGGCGCCAGTTGGCGGCGATCAGGACCACCCCGGCGAAGGTGAGCAGGATCTTGACCGCGAATCCGTATGCGGTCGCGTCCATGATCGGCATGTTGGAAAGGACGACGGCGCAGGCGCCCCAGGCCGCCGCCAGCTGGGCGGAACGGCGGTGCAGCGCTGCAAACCCCTCGCCGAGCGTCATGCCGGGCCTCCGCGCGCTATCGCTCGGGACCGCGGCGACCGCCACCGCCCACCGGGCACGCGGCCGACCTTCGAAGCGTGGCTTCGGACCGGACAAGCATTGCGCCGGGAATTTCCCATGAGGCGCGCAATAGCGCAAACGGCTTGTGCTTGCGTCATGCCGGCGCAGGCCAGCCGCGATCCCGGCCGATCTCGGCGTAGGCCCTGTCCCAGATCGAACCTTCCGCGCTGCTCGGATGCTTGATGTAGCGTCGGCGGTAGTTGGCATACGCGGCCATGTCGATCCGCCGCCAGTCGCGCAGGTCTTCGGCGCGCGGATTTTCCATGGAGAGCTCCGCGCACCGCAATGCGCGGCCGATGCCTCGGATCCCGCGGACCACGTGTCCGCCGACGTAGCGCGCGAATCGCGGCGTAACCAGTTGGATCACGGGCCGGTCGAAGATCGGGCCCAAGCCGAGCGCCGTGCTGAAATGGCCAAGCACAAGCTGCGAGCGCGCGACCGTGTCGATCGCCCGTCCGGGCCTGGCCTCGAAGTCGGGCAGGTATGCCATCGTCTCGAGGTAGCGCGGATGCGGTATTACGACCACGCGCAATCCCGTGGCTTGCTCGACGACGCGGAAGCAGCGGGCGAGCGCTCCGTAGTACCAGTCCGGATCGGGAAGCGGCGACGCCGATCCGGCCAGGGCGCGCATATCGCGATGTCCCGGCAGACCCTGGTCGAGAAAGACGCAGATGGACTCGGCGGCCGGGCTTGGCAGCAGACCCAAGCCGAGCGCCATCTCGTAATCCTGAACGTGCCCGTAGATCGGCCGCGACGCCGGCGACTTCATTGCTTCCGCCGCGAGCTCTCC
>JASHSH010000295.1 GCA_030040955.1 Rhodospirillales bacterium | reverse complement strand
GCCTGGGTCCTGGTCATCAAGAACGACATCTTCAAGCGCACTGGCAAGAAGCCGGCGGAAAGCAAGGCGATGACCAAGGCCGAGGCGGAGGCCGAGGATGCCGAGCGCTTCGCACGCGCGATGATCTGGTGAACCGGGTGCGTGGCGCCGCCCGTCTCGTCCCCGCGCTGCTCGCCCTCGCCCTGCTCGCCGCTCCCGCCCGGGCCGGGGAGCCGCCGGTGGATTATCAAGAGCCGCCGGCCGACCCGCCGAACGCGGGCGCGCTCCAGCATGCCGCGCCCGGGCAGTTCCCCGGCGAGGTGCCCGACCGGCTGATTGGTGCCGCGCCCTATCAACGTCTGCCCCTGATCGACGAAAGCGAGTGGGTGACGGTCGAGGTGCGCAAGACGCCCTACTGGACCGCTGGCGTGCGCGATCCGGTGCTGACCGACGCCTGCCGGCTCGGCGATTTCGCCAGCCTGCCGCTCAACCGCATGGTGGCGCGGTTCGAGGCGCCGGAGGGGCGCGGCGTGCTGCAAGTGGTGCTGCCCGACCGGCGAAATCTGCTGGTGGACCGGCGCAACCTAGCCGCGCCCGGCGAGATCTATTATTTCCACGACACCGCGCTGCCGACCTGCGAGGTATGGGTCGACAAGCTGGTCAAACCCCGCAAGCTCAACGCGCAGGGAAATTCCCTGCCGCCGCCCGATCCGCAGGCGCTCGCCAAGGAGAAGGCGATGATCGAGAGCTGGCCGAAGCAATAAGCCCGTCCCCCGGGGCGCGCCCGCTATTGCGGGCCGAAGCTCTGCACCAGGCTGCCGGCGATCAGATACCAGCCGTCGACCAGGACGAAGAAGATCAGCTTGAACGGCATCGAGATGGTCACCGGCGGCAGCATCATCATGCCCATGCTCATCAGCACCGAGGCGACCACCATGTCGATGATCAGGAAGGGCAGGAACACCAGGAAGCCGATCTCGAAGGCGCGGCGAAGCTCGCTGATCATGAAGGCCGGGATCAGCACTCGCAGCGGCGTGTCCTCGATCTTCTCGGCGGGCGGGGTGCGCGCCAGATTGTAGAACAGCTGGAGATCCTGGTCGCGCACCTGGCGGGCCATGAACTCGTGCACCGGCTTCACCGCGCGGTCGAACGCCTCGAATTCGTCGATCTGGTTCTCCATCAGCGGCTGGATGCCGTCGTGGTAGGCGGTCTCGAACGTGGGCGCCATGATGAAGGCGGTGAGGAACAGCGCGAGGCTGACGATTACCGTGTTGGGCGGGTTGGTGGTCGTGCCGAGCGCCGGGCGCAGGAACGACAGCACCACAACGATGCGGGTGAACGAGGTGACCATCACCAGGATCGAAGGAGCCAGGCTGAGCACGGTCATCAGCATGATGATCTGCACCAGCCGGGTGGTGGTCGAGGCGCCCTGGCCGAGATCGAGCGTGAACTGCTGCGCGAGCGCGGGAGAGGCCAGCAGTACGGCCGCGCCCAGGGAAGCGGCGCCCAGCGCCAGAAGTCGAATCGCCCGACCCGTCATCTTGCTTCCTCCATCCCCGGGCGCGCCGATCCCGCGGCGATACCCCGTTCGACCACGCGATCGCCGGCCCCGCCGATCAGGATCAGATGCTCTACCGCGTCGCGGCGTACCAGCAGCAGGCGCCGGCGGCTGTCGATCGCCAGCACCTCGGCAATCGCCAGCCTGCGCTCGCGGCGCGGACCGATGCGCGTCCCGGCGACGCCGAACCGCCGCGCCGCCCAGGCGGCGCCGGTGATCAGCGCCAGCACCAGGACCAGGGCGATCGCCCCGCGCAGGTAATTCTCGTAGTCCATGGCGACCGGTCAGTCGGCGTCGCCGCGCGGTTCGACGGCGATGGCGTCGATCCGCTCGCGGATGGTCTCGCCCAGCCGGTCGAACCTGACCGAGAGGGCGAGCATCTCGCCCTTCAGGCCGCGGCCTTCCTCGGCCGGCAGGGCGGCGACGGCGCCGCACAGCGCATGCACCCGTACGGCGAGCGGCGACAGATCGACATGGACGCCGTCGGCCAGCAGCCGGCGCGCGGCGGCGATCATGTCGGAGATGCGGACGAACTCGTCGCGCAGGCGGCCCGCCGCGCTCATGCCGAGGCCCCCGCCTCGCCCGGCGTCGGCGGATCGACGCGATTGGCGCGGTAGACATAGGCGAGTATCTCGGCGACCGCCATGAACGCCTCCAGCGGGATGATGCTGTCGACCTCGACCGCGGCGAGGACCTGCGCCAAATCGGCGTCCTCGCGAACCTTGACGCCCGAGGCGAAGGCGAGATCGAGAATGCGCTGCGCGAGCTTGCCGCGGCCCGAGGCGACCACTTTCGGCGCGTCGTCCTGGGTGCGCGGGCGGTAGGAGAGCGCCACCGCGATGGGGCGCTGCCCGCTGGTCGGCTTCTTGTTGGCTTCGTCCTCGGCCAAGATGCCCTCCGCCTTGCCCCGCAGGATGCCGGGCCGCCCTTTCGGAAAGGTTAAATTCAGCGCCGCACCCGGCAAAAATTTCCCAGCCAAGGCAGTTTCGCCCGCGTCCCGATCCGGCGACGGGAGGGAAAATCAACGCCTTGTATCTGGCTCGGTATTTGCTTCGATCGGCGGCAGGCAACCAGCGGCCGGAGAGCTTCCATGGCGCGCGACGGGATGGATGGCGGCGTATTCGAAAGCTATTGGCTCTACCGCAATTTCGCCGCCGCCGCGCCGCCCCGACTTCGCGCCGTCGCGGCCGCGGAGGAGCACGCCGCTCCGGCTCAGCCGGCGCCGGGTGCCAGCGCGCCCGACCAGACGCCGACCAGTTCGATCAGTCCGAACAGCGTGATCAGCAGCGCGCCGCCCAGCGCGACCGCGCGGTAGCCGAGTAAGCCGATCCGCTCGGCGCGCTTGCTTCCCGCCAGCGAGCGGTGGATGCCGAGCGAGGTCAGGCTGACCAAGGAGACGGTGATCGCCACCCCGAGCGCGATGGCGAAGGCGGCGAGCACCCCGATCGCCAGCATTCCGTTGGCCAGGCAGAACAGCAGAACCAGAATCGCGCCCGAGCAGGGCCGTAGGCCGACCGCGGCGGCGGCGGCGAGCAGACGCGTCCATTCGTTTCGGCTGGAGATGCCGTCCGACGCGATGGCGAGGTCGTGGCGGTGCGCGCCGCGCAGCGCGCCCAGCAGCATCCAGAGTCCGACCGCCACGATGGCGGCGTAGCTCGTCATTTCCAGCTCGCCGGCACGGGAGAAGATCGCGGCCGAGCTGGTCGCGAACAGCGCCGCCAGCACGGCGACCAGCACGATCGCCGCCAGGGCCTGCACCAAGGCAGCGGTCGCGCTCATCGCGATGCCTTGCAGAACCCTGGCGCGGCGGGTGAGGAAATAGCTGCCGACCACGAGCTTGCCGTGGCCCGGCCCCACCGCGTGCACGACCCCGTAGAGGAACGACGCGGCCAGGATCACCAGCAGCGGGCGCACGGTCTCGCCCGCGCGCTCGCGTTGCAATTGCCCGCGCACCACCGCGTTCAGCCGGCTCTGCCACTCGACGACGAGGGCGAGAACCGGGCGCAGCGGCGCCGGAAGCTCGATCCGGGCGGCCGGGGAGACCGGGGCCGGCCCGGTCGGGCGGCCGAACATGTCCTCCGCCCGGGCGTTCGCGCCCGTGGCGGCGATGCCGAGCAGCAGGAACAGGAGAAGCGCAAGGCGGCGCGGCAGGCTCGCGCGCATCTAGCAGGTCACCCGGATGGTCTTCGGATAGACCGACCCGAAATAGATCGGATGGTCATGATCCTCGACGATCGCCGCCTTGCAGCCCGCCGAGCCGTCGCCCACGAACTTGGTCGCTTGGCCTTCGGCCGGGCCGACATCGACATAGTAGGTGTCGTCCCATACGCCGAAGCTGGCGGGCGCGGCGCGGGCGTCCACCGGGCGCGACAGCGGCACCACGAAATCGTAGATCAGCCTCGGCCCGTCGACGCGCGCGGCGAATTCGGTCGCCTTGCGCACGCCCACGGCGCCACCGGCCGCCCACACATGGGTGAAATAGTCGTAATGCTCGAGATTGGCGAAGGCGTTCTGCTCGATCTTGGCGATCTCGGGCGCACCCAGAGGCTTGCCCTCCTCGATCCCGGCGTAGTCGCGCAAGACCGAGGCCGAGAAGTCCTCGTCGAACGACCAGACTTCGCGCAGCGCGGTGACGCGGCCCTTGTCGAACATCAAGGTGACCACATAGTCGATCCAGACATGCGGATGGGCGGAAGCCCGGCCGCCGGTCAGCGGGAGCAGGGAAAGCGTCGCCAGCGCCAGGCGCAACAGCCGCGGAATCTGCCTCGTCCTCGTCTCCAAACCCCCGCCGCGGGTCCCTCGCGGGCGCATTGTCGCCGAATCCGCCCCTTGGGGGCAACGCGTAAACCCTTGCGCGGGGCCGATTTCAGACGCTTGACATCCGAAATGTTATAACATAACACTTCGGTCGCGCCTGCGGATCGAGGGGCGGTCCGCGACGCCACGCGTCGGGTTTCCCACGCCGCATCAGGGGAGTTGCCATGAAGATCGCCGCCGTCTCCGCTTTCGCGCTGTCCACCTTTGCTCTCTTGGCCGTCGCCGGTGCCGCGCCGGCCAACGCCGATCCCCTCTCGATCGTCGCGGCCGAGAACTTCTACGGCGACGTTGCCGAGCAGGTGGGCGGCGATCGGGTCAAGGTGCAGAGCATCCTCACCAACCCGGACGACGATCCGCATCTGTTCGAGGCGAGTCCGTCGGTCGCGCGTGGCCTGGCCGGCGCGGCGCTCGTCGTCTATAGCGGAGCGGACTACGATCCATGGATGGAGAAGCTGCTGGCGGCCTCGAAGTCCGACCGCCGCCATGTGATCGTGGTGGCCGATCTGGTGCATCGCAAGTCGGGCGACAATCCGCATCTCTGGTATGATCCGCCCACCATGCCCGCCGTTGCCGCCGCGCTTGCCGCCGATTTCTCCGCCGAGGACCCCGCGCACAAGGCGGACTACGAGGCAGGCCGCGACAAGTTCATCGCCTCGCTCGATCCGATGAACGCGAAGGTCGCGGCGATGCGGGCGAAATACGCGGGCAAATGGGTCACCGCCACCGAACCCGTGTTCGGCTACATGGCCGATGCGATCGGACTCAAGGTGGCTGACCAGGAGTTCCAGCTCGCGGTGATGAACGACACCGACCCGACCCCGCTCCAAGTGTCGCAGTTCCAGTACCATCTGATGAAGAAGCAGGTGAACGCGCTGCTCTACAATGCGCAGGCCACCGACGATCTCGCCGAGCAGATGCAGAAGCTGGCCAAGCAGAGCGGCGTGCCCGTGGTCGGGGTGAGCGAGACCGAGCCGCCGGGTAAGAACTATCAGGCATGGATGATGAGCCAGCTCGACGCGCTCGACGCGGCGCTCGGCGGCGGAGCCCCGTGACAGCGGTACGGTTCGAGCGCGTCGGCATCGCATTCGGCAGCCGGAGCATCCTCTCCGGCGTGAGCCTCGACATCGCGGACGGGGAGTTCGTCGGCGTGCTCGGGCCCAATGGCGCGGGCAAGACGACGCTGATGCGCGCGATTCTGGGCCTGGTGCGGCCCACGGAAGGCGCGATTGCGGTGCTCGGCGGACCGGCGCGCCGCGGCAATCCGGGCGTCGGCTACCTGCCGCAGATGCACCGTTCCGCCCCCGGCGCGGGCTTCAGCGGCTGGGACCTGGTCGCCAGTTCGGCGGGGGGAGGCCGCTGGGGCTGGCCCGGAACCTCGGCGGCCGAGCGGCGCGACATCGAGCGCGCGCTCGATCTCACCGACGCGCGCGATCTCGCCCGCCGTCCGGTGGGCGAACTTTCCGGCGGCCAGCGCCAGCGTCTGCTGCTCGCCCAGGCGCTGGTCGGCAGGCCGCGGCTGCTGCTGCTCGACGAGCCGCTGATCAGCCTCGATCCCAGCCGTCAGCGGAGCACGGTCGAGCTGGTGCGCAGGCTGCGCCACGAGCAGCCGGTCACGGTGCTGTTCAGCGCGCACGAGATCAATCCGCTGCTCGGCGCGATCGACCGGGTGCTGTATCTCGGCAACGGCGCGGCCGCCTTGGGCACGGTCGACGAGGTGATCACCTCGCCCGTGCTGTCCCGGCTCTACGCCGCCGACATTGACGTGGTGCGTCTCGGCGGCCGCATCTTCGTGATGGCCGGCGGCCACGACATCGAGCGGGCGGAGCACCGCCACGATGCTTGACTACGATTTCATGGTGACCGCCTTCCTCGCCGCCGGCATCGTCGGCGCGATCGCGGGCGTGGTCGGATTCTTCCTGGTTCTGCGCGGCCAGACCTTCGCCGGCCATGCGCTCTCCCATGTCGGTTTCGCCGGCGCGACGGGCGCCGTGGTCTTCGGCCTGCCACCGCTCGCCGGATTGATCGGCCTCACCCTGATCGCCGGTCTGGGCATGGGACTGCTCGGCGAGCGCCTGACCGGGCGCGACGTGGCGATCGGCGTGGTGCTGTCGCTGTCGCTCGGTCTCGGACTCCTGTTCCTGCACTTCTACACTTCCTACGCGACGCAGGTGACCGCGCTGCTGTTCGGCAATGTGCTGGGGGTGGATCGCGCGACGCTGTGGACGCTGCTCGGCATCGCCGTCGTCGGGCTGGGGACGCTGACATTCGCCGCCCGGCCCTTGATCTTCGCCTCGCTGCAGCCGGAGCTGGCCGAGGCGAAAGGGGTCTCGCTGCCGCTGGTCTCGCTGCTGTTCCTCGCGGTCACCGCGATCACCGTGGCCGGCTGCGTGAAGATCGTCGGCGTGCTGCTGGTGTTCACGCTGATGGTCGGACCGGCGGCGGCCGCGGCCCGCATGACCTCGCGGCTGCGCACCGGCGTTCTGCTGGCGCCCCTTCTCGCCGTGGCCGAGGCGTGGGCCGGAATTGCACTCGCCTACTACACCGACTGGCCGGTCAGCGTATGGATCGCGGCGCTGAGCGGCGCCGTGTTCCTGCTCACCTTCGTCCCCCTCGGCCGGCGCCCGGCGCCGGCGTGATCAGCCGGCCAGCGGCACCGCCACCAGATGCGCGGCCGGATCGCCGGCGGCGCGGGTAAGCTCGAGGCGCTGCTGGTGGAAAGGATCGAGCGTCGCGCGGTGCGCGATGCTGACGATGGCCGTGTGCGGCAGCCGCTCGACCAGCTGGCGGTACAACTCGGCCTCGGCCATGTCGTCGAGATTCGAGGTCGCCTCGTCGAGGAACAGCCAGCGCGGCGCGAGCAGCAATGCGCGGGCGATGGCGACGCGCTGCTGCTCGCCGCCCGACAGCGTCTGGCCCCAATGGCGCTCGTCGTCGAGCTGCGGAATCAAGTGGGCGAGACCGCAGACGGTCAGCGCATCGCGCACGGAAGCATCGTCGTGCGACTCGGGCGCATCCGGATAGCAGACGGCGACGCGCAAGGTGGCGATCGGCAGATACGGCTTCTGCGGCAGAAACAGCAGCCGCTCGCCCTTGGGGAAGGTAAGCGCGCCGCTGCAGTACGGCCATAGGCCGGAGATCACGCGGAACAGCGTGCTTTTGCCCGATCCGGACGGGCCGATGAGCAGCGTGCGGCTGCCGGGCTTCAGGTGCAGCGACAGATGCTCGAGCAGCGGTCGGCCGTCGGGCAGCCGGATATCGAGATCGGAAGTCGCGATCTCGCTCCCCGGCGCGGCCTCTACTCGCCGCGCGCCCGCGCTCGCCTCGATCGCCCCCATTTCGATCAGTGCGTGCTCGAAGCTGGTGAGACGGTCGACGACCGCGCGCCACTCGGCCAGGCTGCCCGATCCATACGCGCCGCCGAACACGCCGATGAACCAGGAAAGCGAGCTCTGCACCTGATCGAAGGCCGAGGCCGTCTGCATCAGCCCTCCCAACTGGATCGCGCCCGAGAAGAAGCGCGGCGCGGCCACCAGATACGGGAACGGCACGGCCAGCTGACCGTAGAAGGCCGAGAACATGTTGATGGTCCGCATCCGCCGCATGATGCCCCACCAGTTCGTCACCAGATCGGCGAAGCGGGCGGTGAGATTGCGGCTCTCCTGCGCCTCGCCGCCGTACAGAGCGACGCCCTCGGCGTTCTCGCGCAGGCGAACGAGCGCGAAACGGAAATTCGCCTCGAACCGCTGCTGGAGGAAGTTGAGATTCACCAGCGGGCGGCCGATCCGGAAGATCAGGAAAGTCCCGAGGCCGGCGTAGACGACCGCCACCCACAGCATGTAGCCGGGGATGTCCATCCCCCACAGCATCAGCGAGCCGGACAGCCCCCACAGAATGCCGGCGAACGAGACCAGGGTGACGAGCGAGTTGATGAAGCCGAGCACCAAGTTGAGCGTCGAGTCGACATAGCGATTGACGTCGTCCGAAATGCGCTGGTCGGGGTTGTCGGTGCCCTGGATCTGGCCGAGCTGGAGCCGGTAGTAGGCCTGATGCCGCATCCAGCGCTCGACATAGAACGCGGTCAGCCAGCGGCGCCAGCGGATCTGCAGCATCTGCTGGAAATAGGTGTAGTAGACCGCGATCGCGATGTAGATCAGCGCCATCCAGGTGAAACGCACGATCTGATGGATGAATGCGCCGTAGTCCTTGTCCTGCAGCGAATTGTAGAAGAGGTTGCGCCACTCGTTGAACCAGACGTTGATGCCGACCAGTCCGAGCGTCATCGCCAGGATGATCGCCAGCAGCGCGCCGGAGCGCCATCTCTCCTCCGACTTCCAATAGGGCAGCGTCAGCGCCCACCAATCGCGGAGGAAGTCTCTGGTCGCTCGATACATGGGGATCACTCCTGGATGGGCACGCGCCCGAGCGGCCTTGCGCCCGCGGGCAGGGCTAGGGTCGGCGCGGTCGGTGGAGACAGACTAGCCGATCAGCGGCTGGCCGCAGAACGGGCAGATGGCGGCGGCGAGTATCTGGCGGCGCTGGTCCGGCGTCAGCCCCTTGTCGGCCAACGTCTTCTCGAGCTGCGCCAGCAGCTCCTGGTGCCGCAGCAACTCGCGACAGACCAAGGTGCCGGGGACGTCGGCGCAATTCTGCTGGGAAAAGGCGTGGGCCGAGCCGGCGAAGCCGACCATGGCGGCGCCGCTCAGCATCGTGGTCGTCAGGAAGCGGCGGCGATCCATCGCGGACTCCATAACTTCATACGCGCGCAAGGCGCTTTCATCTACTACGAATGTGGCAAAAGCACGGACACGGGGGCGCTCATCTTCGCCGCCCGAAACCTTAACATTCCGCCGCGAGATGGAGCAACGCGCCTCGTGTTTCAGCCGGTTGCGGCATCGGCCGCGCTTTGGGCCCGCCCGCTCGTCCGCTGGACGGGCCGGGGGCGGTACCGTAGAGTCCGGCGGCTGGTCGCGCCGCCGCGACCGGGAGGGGACATGGCGGACGAAGCGTTGCAGGCGCGCATGACGGGGGCGCTTCCGCGGCTGGGCGGGTTGGGCGCCCGGGTCAAATTCGATCTCGGTGAAGACGGTCAGTGGCTGGTCGACGCGCGCGAACCCGTGGCGCGGCTCGTTCCCGACGATGGCGAGGCCGACTGCACGATCCGGGTCAGCGGGGAAACGATGGGCAAACTGCTCGACGGCAGCCTCGATCCGATGCTCGCCTATGCAACCGGCCGCCTCAAGGTGAGCGGAGCGGTGGGCGTGGCGATGAAGCTCGCCTCGGTGCTCGGATGACGCGGACAGGCGCCGGATGGTTCGCCGGCGCGCTGGCGCTCGGCATTGCCGCGGCCGGCATCTCCCGCGCCGCGCCCGAGAAGGGTCCCGTTTTCACCATCCTGAAGGGCGACGAGCCGATCGGCGCCGACACCTACGAAATCACCAATTCCGGCGACACCACCATGGTGCATGTCGAAACGCACACCGACGTCAGGGTCCTGGTGATCTCCTATCATTTCAAGCATAGCCGCACCGAGACCTGGCGCGGGGGCGAGCTGCAAAGCTTCGTCTCCGACACCAACGACGATGGCGACATCCACCATGTGGAGATCCGCCGCGAGGGAGCCGGCTTCGTTGCCACCTCCGACGGCAAGAAGCAGGAACTGCCGCCGACCGCAATTCCGTTCACGCTGTGGAACCACGACGTGATCGCCAAGCCGCTGCTGTTCGACGTGACCACGATGGAACTGCTCAAGGTGGGCATCGAAAATCGCGGCACCGAGACTCTGACGGTGGGCGGCCATCCGGTCAGCGTGCAGCACTTCAAGATGACCGGCGACGAGCACTGGGACCTCTGGTACGGGCCCGATCCCGCGCCGCTGAAGACCGCCTTCACCCGCATGGGCTATCCGATCATATTCCTGCGCCAATAGCTCCCGCCTCGGCTTCATAGCCGATTACGTTTACTAGTTGACGTATACGTCAACATGTGGCAGGGTGCCTCCCATATAGAAGCGTTGCTTCGGGGAGGAGCCGGCCATGATGGCCGACGGTGCGCCCGCGCCATTGGCGGCGGGACTCGCGACGGACATTCTCGAGCGGACGGTTCGGCGGTTTCCCAACCGGCCGGCCATCGACTTTCTGGGCCGCCGCTGGACCTATGGCGAGCTCGGCAGGCTGGTCGACCGCGCCGCGCGCGGCTTCCAGCGCCTCGGCGTGGCCAAGGGCAGCCGGGTAGGCCTATGCCTGCCCAACACGCCCTATTCGGTGATTTGCGCCTACGCCGTGCTGAAGGCCGGCGGCACGGTGGTCAATTTCAATCCGCTCTACGCCGAGCCCGAGATGCGCGCGCAGATCGCCGACGCGGGCTGCCGGATCATGGTGCTGCTCGATCTCCCCGATCATTGCCGCAAGGTGACTCCTCTTCTGGGGCGGGGTCTCGACCATGTCGTCATCTGCCCGCTCGCGCGCGTATTGCCCCGCCTCAAGGGGCTGGCCTATGCGCTGATCAAGGGGCGGGCGAGCGTGCGTCCGCGCGGACCCGGCCAGGTCGCGTTCGCCGAGCTGATCGGCGGGACCGAGCCGCCGCGGCCGGTGGCGGTGGCCCCGGCCGACCTTGCGGTGCTGCAATACACGGGCGGCACCACCGGCATCCCCAAGGCGGCGATGCTTACGCATGCGAACATCACGTTGCAGATCGGCCAGCTGATGCGCTGGATGCCGCCGACCGAACCGGGCACCGAGCGCATGCTCGGCCAGTTGCCGCTGTTCCACGTATTCGCGATGACGGTGGTGATGCATCACGGCATCGCCATGGGCGCCGAGCTGATCCTGCTGCCGCGCTTCGACATCGAGATGCTGATGCGCACCATCGCGCGCACGCGGCCCACCTGCGTGCCGGGCGTGCCGACGCTCTATACCGCGATCAGCAACGCGGCCGAGGCGCGCAAGGCCGATCTTTCCTCGATCCGCATCTGCCTCTCCGGCGGCGCGCCGCTGCCGGCCGAGGTGAAGGCGCGGTTCGAGCGCCTGACCGGATGCACGCTGGTCGAAGGCTATGGGCTCAGCGAGGCCTCGCCCGTGGTGGCGATCAATCCGCCGAATTCGTCGGCCAAACCCGGTTCGGTCGGGTTGCCGATCGCGGATACCGCGGTCGAGATTCATTCGCTCGACGATCCCAGCCGCGTACTGCCCGCCGGCGAGGACGGCGAGGTCTGGGTGCGCGGGCCGCAGGTCATGTCCGGCTATTGGAACCGGCCCGACGAGACGGCGAAGGTGCTGGTTGACGGGATGCTGCGCACCGGCGATGTCGGCCATCTCGACGCCGACGGGTTCCTGTTCCTGGTCGATCGTGTCAAGGACATGATCATCACCTCCGGGTTCAAGGTCTATCCGCGCAATGTCGAGGAGGCGCTGTTCCGCCATCCGGCGGTGGCCGAGGCCGCGGTGATCGGTGTCGCCGACGAGTATCGCGGCCAGGTCCCGAAGGCCTTCGTCAAGCTGCGCCCCGGCGCGTCCGCGACCGAGGAGGAGATAAAGTCGTTCCTCGGCCACGAGCTGGCGCGCTACGAAGTTCCCGAGCGGGTGGAGTTCCGCGACGCGCTGCCGATGACCGCCGTGGGCAAGGTCGCACGCAAGGACCTCGCCGCCGAAGAAGCGGCGCGTGGCCGCGCGCAATCCGGCAAGGCGGCGTAGGACGGAATTCGCGATGGACAAGCCGCTCGCCGCCTCCGACCCGGCCCGCCCCGACAAGCTCTATTCGGTCACCGAGCTCGCCCGCGAGCTGGGGGTGACCCCGCGCACGCTGCGCTTCTACGAGGATCGCGGCCTGATCGATCCGCAGCGCGCCGGCACCACGCGCGTCTACACCCGCCGCGAGCGCGCCCGCATGATCCTGATCCTGCGCGGCAAGCGGCTCGGCTTCACGTTGCGCGAGATCAAGGAATATCTCGACCTTTACGAGCTCGACCCCGCCCATGCCGGGCAGCTCCGCCTGCTGGCGCGGGGCGTCGAGGAGCGCATCGCCCGGCTCGAGGCGCAGCGGCAGGCGCTCGACGAGACGCTGGCCGATCTCGCCGCCGTGCGCGAGCAGACACGGGCCTCGCTGCGCAAGCTCGGCGAGCCGGACGAGAATCCGAAACGCACCGCTTCCCTGGGAGAGTGACCGCAATGAGCGACATCGTAATCGCCGGCTATGTCCGGTCCCCGTTCACGCCGGCCAAGAAGGGCGATCTCGCCACCGTACGGCCCGACGAACTGGCCGCCCAGGTGGTACGCGAACTGGTCGCGCGCACCGGCATCGACGCCGGGGAGCTGGAGGACGTCCTGCTCGGCTGCGCCTTCCCCGAGGGCGAGCAGGGGCTGAACATGGCCCGCCTGGTCGGGCTGCTTGCCGGCCTGCCGATCGGAGTCGCGGGCGCGACCATCAACCGCTTCTGCGGCTCCTCGATGCAGTCGGTGCATTCGGCGGCCGGCGCGATCAAGCTGGGCGCGGGCGAGGCCTTCGTCTGCGCCGGCGTCGAGAGCATGACCCGCGTGCCGATGATGGGCTTCAACCCGATGCCGCATCCCGGCCTCGCCGAGTCCTCGGCCGGCGCCTATATGGGCATGGGCGACACCGCCGAGAATGTCGCCAAGCGCTGGAAGATCGACCGCGCCGAGCAGGAGCGCTTCGCGCTCGCCAGCCACCAGAAGGCATCCGCCGCCCAGTCCGAGGGACGCCTCAAGGACGAGATCGCGCCGATCAAGGACGGCAACCGCGTGATCGAGACCGACGGCTGCATCCGCCCCGACACCTCGCTCGCCGCGTTGGCGGAGCTGAAGCCATCCTTCGACCAGGCAGGTACCGTGACCGCCGGCACCTCCTCGCCGCTCACCGACGGCGCCGCCGCCGTGCTGGTCTGCGATTCCGCCTATGCCAAGCGCCACGGGCTCGCGCCGCTGGCCAAGATCCGCAGTGTCGCGGTCGCCGGCTGCGATCCCGAGATCATGGGGATCGGGCCGGTGAAGGCGAGCAAGAAGGCGCTGGAACGCGCCGGCATCGCCGCGAAGGACCTCGACGTGATCGAACTGAACGAGGCCTTCGCCTCGCAGTCGATCGCGTGCATCCGCGATCTCGGACTGCCGGCGGACAAAGTGAACATCGACGGCGGCGCGATCGCCATCGGCCATCCGCTCGGCGCCACCGGCGCGCGCATCACCGGCAAGGCGGCGGCGCTGCTGAAGCGCACCCGCGGCCGCTACGCGCTGGCCACCCAGTGCATCGGCGGTGGGCAGGGCATCGCCACCGTGCTCGAGGCCGCGTGATGGCCGCCGCCATCCGCAAGGTCGCGGTGATCGGCGCCGGGACGATGGGCGCCGGCATCGCCGCGCAGGTCGCCAATGCCGGCGTGCCCGCCGTCCTGCTCGACATCGTACCGCCGGGCGCGAACAACCGGAACTCCGTGGCCGAGGCCGCGATCGAACGCCTGCAAAAGTCCGAGCCGGCCGCCTTCATGTCGAAATCGGCCGCGCGCCTGGTCACGCCGGGAAATGTCGAGGATCATCTCGGTCTTCTCGGTGATTGCGATTGGATCGTCGAGGCGGTGGTCGAGAAGCCCGAGGTCAAGCGCGACCTGTACCGGCGCATCGAAGCTACGCGCAAGAAGGGTTCCGCAGTCTCGTCGAACACCTCGACGCTGCCGCTGGCCACTCTCACCGAGGGGCTCCCGGAGAGCTTCGCGCGCGACTTCCTGGTCACCCATTTCTTCAATCCGCCACGCTACATGCGCCTGCTCGAAATCGTGCGCGGACCGAAGACCCGCCCGGAAATCGTCGAGTCGGTTTCCCAGTTCGCCGACACCGCGCTCGGCAAGACCGTGATCGCCTGCAAGGACCGGCCCGGTTTCATCGCCAACCGGATCGGCGTCTACTGGATGCAGGTCGCGGTGGTGGAAGCCTTCGACCAGAAGATGGAGGTCGAGGAGGTCGACGCCATCATCGGCCGCCCGATGGGCATCCCCAAGACCGGCGTGTTCGGCCTGTTCGACCTGGTCGGCATCGACCTCGCGCCGCATGTGAATGCGAGCATGCTGGCCGCGCTGCCGAAGGACGATCCGCTGCACGCCTATGACCGCAAGCTGCCGCTGATCGAGCGCATGATCGCCGACGGGCTGACCGGACGGAAAGGGAAGGGCGGCTTCTACCGCATCAATCGCGCCGGCGGCGGCAGGGTCAAGGAGACGATCTCGCTGGCGAACGGCACGTATAGGCCAGAGCGCAAGCCCGAACTCGACGAGCTCGACGAGACCAAGCGCGATCTGCGCGCGCTGCTCGCCTCGCCGGGCCGCGCCGGGCGCTACGCCTGGAAGGTACTCGGCCAGACGCTCGCCTACGCCGCGGCGCTGGTGCCGGAGGCGGCCGACGATGTCGCCGCGGTCGACGAGTCGATGCGCCTCGGCTACGCCTGGAAATGGGGCCCGTTCGAGCTGATCGACAGGATCGGGGCCGACTGGTTCGCCGAGCGTCTCGCCGCCGAGGGCCGTGCCGTGCCGGCGCTGCTCAAGCTCGCTTCGGGTCGCGGCTTCTACCGCGTCGAGCGCGGGCGGCGGCAGTCCCTCGGCATCGACGGGAATTACCACGACATCGTCCGCGCCCCCGGCGTGCTGCTGCTTGCCGACGTGAAGCTGAAGGGATCGCCCCTGCTGAAGAACGGCTCGGCCGCGCTGTGGGACATCGGCGACGGGGTCGCCTGTTTCGAGATCGCCACCAAGATGAACGCGGTCGATCCCGACGTGATGGGACTCCTCGGCAAGTCGATCAAACTGGTGGAGAAGCAGTTCAAGGCGCTGGTCGTCTACAACGAGGGCGACAATTTCTCGGCCGGTGCCAATCTCGGCCTCGCCCTGTTCGCGGCCAATATCGCGGCCTGGCCGGAGATCGAGCAAATGGTCGCCACGGGCCAGGAGACCTATCGCGCCCTCAAATACGCCAAGTTCCCGACCGTGAGCGCGCCCTCGGGACTCGCGCTCGGCGGCGGATGCGAGATATTGCTGCATTCCTCGGCGGTCCAGGCGCACGCCGAATCCTATGTCGGGCTGGTCGAATGCGGCGTCGGGCTGGTTCCCGGCTGGGGCGGCTGCAAGGAAATGCTGGCGCGTTGGACGTTCGAAGACGGGCTTCCGCACGGGCCCATGCCGCCGGTGGCCAAAGTGTTCGAGATCGTCTCCACGGCCACCGTGTCGAAATCCGCGGCCGAGGCGAAGGAACTGCTGTTCCTACGCCGGAGCGACGGGATCACCATGAACCGCGACCGGCTGCTGGCCGATGCCAAGGTCAGGGCGCTCGCTCTCACCGCCGACTACAAGCCCCCGGTCGCGCGCGAATTCGTCCTGCCCGGCGCGTCCGGGCGGGTCGCGCTCCGGATGGCGGCCGAGAGTTTCCATCGCCGCGGCATCGCCACCAAGCACGATCTCGTCGTCGCCGGCGCGCTCGCCGAAGTGCTGAGCGGCGATGGCGCCGACATCACCAAGCCGGTGGGCGAATCCCGCCTGCTCGAACTGGAGCGGACGCAGTTCATGCGTCTGGTCCGTCATCCCGCCACTCTCGCGCGCGTCGAGTCCGTGCTCGAGACCGGCAAGCCCGTCCGGAACTGACCGAAGGAGCCGATCCATGGCCAGCTACACAGCGCCGCTCCGCGACATGCGCTTCGCGCTCTTCGAGCTGCATGAGTCGGATGCCATCGCCGCGCTTCCCGGCTACGAGGAGATGACGCGCGATCTGCTCGACCCGGTGCTCGACGAGGCCGCCAAGCTGTGCGCCGAGGTGATCCACCCGCTCAACCGCCCGGGCGACGAGGAGGGCTGCCGTTTCGAGAACGGCGTGGTGCGCACGCCCAAGGGATTCGTGGAAGCGTACAGGCTGTTCCGCGACGGCGGCTGGGCCGGCTTCGCGAGCAAGCCGGAATGGGGCGGCATGGGCCTGCCGCACATGGTTGGCACGCTGATCGAGGAGATGCTGTGCGGCTCCAACCTGTCCTTCAGCCTCTATCCGCTGCTCAGCCAGGGCGCGGTGAACGCGCTCCTCGCGCACGCCACCGACGAGCTGAAACAGCGCTATGTGCCGAAGCTGGTCGCCGGCGACTGGGCCGGCACCATGTGCTTGACCGAGCCGCATTGCGGCACCGATCTCGGGCAGATCCGCACCCGCGCGACCCCGCAGGACGACGGCAGCTACAAAATCACCGGCACCAAGATCTTCATTACCGGCGGCGAGCACGATCTCACCGACAACATCGTCCATCTGGTGCTCGCCAAGCTGCCCGACGCGCCCAAGGGCACCAAGGGCATCAGCCTGTTCGTAGTGCCGAAGTTCCTGGTCAAGGACGACGGCACGCTGGGCGCGCGCAACGGCGTGTTCTGCGGCGCGATCGAGCACAAAATGGGCATCCGCGCCTCGTCCACCTGCGTGCTGAATTTCGACGGCGCCACCGGCTGGTTGGTTGGCCAGCCGCATAAGGGCATGCGTGCCATGTTCACCATGATGAACGCGGCCCGCCTCGGCGTCGCCATCAACGGCATCGGCGTGAGCGAGGCTTCCTACCAGGGGGCGGTCGCCTATGCGCGCGACCGCCTGCAGGGCCGCGCGCTCTCCGGCGCCAGGCAGCCGGCCAAGGCCGCCGATCCGATCCTCGTGCATCCCGACATCCGCCGCATGCTGCTGACCATGCGAGCGACCACCGAGGGCAGCCGCGCGCTCGCCGTATGGGTCGGCCGCGCGCTCGACCTGTTCACCCACTCGCCCGACGCGCGGGCTCGCCAAGAGGCCGAAGATTTCGTCGCGCTGATGACTCCGGTTGTGAAGTCGCTGTGCACCGATCTGGGCTCCGAGTCCGCCAATATCGGCATGCAGGTCCTCGGCGGCCACGGCTATATCCGCGAGAACGGGATGGAGCAATATGTGCGCGACGCCCGCATCGCGCAGATTTACGAGGGCACCAATGGCGTCCAGGCGCTCGATCTGGTCGGCCGCAAACTGCCCGCCCATGCCGGGCGCTATCTGCGGACCTTCTTCCATCCGGTCGGCGCCTATATCGAGGCTAAGGCCGAGGATGGGGAGCTAGGCCAGTTCGTCCAGCCGCTGGCCAAGGCCTTCGTGCGCCTGCAGCAGGCGACCGGGCAAGTCGCGCGACTGGGGCTCGGCGACCCGGAGGAGGCGGGCGCCGCGGCGAGCGAGTATCTGCGCCTGTTCGGCCTGGTCGCCATCGCCTATCTCTGGTGCCGCGCGGCCGAGATCGCGTTGCGCAAGATCGCGGCCGGCGAGGATTCCGACGGCTTCTACCGCGCTAAGCTGGCGACCGCACGGTTCTTTATGGAACGCGTGCTGCCGCAGACCTCGGCGCTCTACGCGCAGGTCATGGCCGGGGGCAAGACCATGATGGAATTCGAAGATGCCGCCTTCTGAGGCCTTGCGCGGCAAGACGCTGTTCATCACCGGCGCGAGCCGGGGCATCGGCAAGGCGATCGCGCTGCGTGCCGCCGCCGACGGCGCGAACATCGCCATCGCCGCCAAGACCGACCAGCCGCACCCCAAGCTTCCGGGCACCATCCACACGGCGGCGGCCGAGATCGCGGCGGCGGGCGGCAAGGCGCTGGCACTCGCGGTCGACATTCGCGATGACGCGCAGATCGTCGAGGCGGTGCGGCGGACCGTCGAGGCGTTCGGCGGCATCGACATCCTGGTCAACAATGCCAGCGCGATCAGCCTCACCGGCACGCTCGACACGCCGGTCAAGCGCTTCGACCTGATGATGGCGGTGAACATGCGCGGCACATTCCTGTGCTCGCAGGCCTGCATCCCGCATCTGCGCCGCGCCGCCAACCCGCACATCCTGATGATCTCGCCGCCGCTCAGCATGGAGGAGCGCTGGTTCGCGCCGCATGTCGCCTACACCATGGCGAAATACGGGATGAGCGAATGCGTGCTCGGACTCGCGGGCGAGTTGCGCGCCGATGGAATCGCGGTCAACGCGCTGTGGCCGCGCACCACCATCGCCACCGCCGCCGTGCGTATGCTGGGCGGCGACGAGATGCTG
>JASHSH010000294.1 GCA_030040955.1 Rhodospirillales bacterium | reverse complement strand
TTCCTAGCCGATCTCGATCAGACGCAGGCTCTTGCCGTCGGGCGCCAGCGCGAGTCCGATCTCGCCGTGCTTGAGGCGCAGCGCGTCCGCGCCGAACAGCTCGCGGCGCCAGCCGTGCAGGGCCGGCGACTGGGCCTGGTCGGAGGCGGCGATGGCTTCGAGATCGGAGATCGAGGCGACCAGGCGCTGGGCCACGTCATGTTCGTCGCATTTGAGTTTCAGCAGCACCCTGAGCAGGTCGACCACCGGGCCCAGGCCGCGCGGCAGTTCCGCCTTCTCCCCCGCCTGCGGCCATTGGGATTCGGGCACGGCCAGCGCCTTGGCCACGACCTCCAGGATGGCCGTGCCCATCCTTCCGTCGACCACGCCGCGCGCGAGGCCGCGGGTATGGCCGAGCTCGTCGAGGCCCGCCGGCGCGGCGGCGGCGATCTCGACCAGCGCCTCGTCGCGGACGATGCGCTGGCGCGGCACGTCGCGACTCTGCGCCTCGCGCTCGCGCCAGGCGGCGAGCGCGCGGAGCAACTGGAGCGTGCGCGGATTGGAGGTGCGCGGCTTCAGCCTGCGCCAGGCCAGCTCGGGATCGAGCGCGTAGGTCCTGGGATCGGTCAGCACCGCCATCTCCTCGTCAAGCCAGGCGGCGCGGCCCTCCTGCTCGAGGCGGCGGGCCAGCTTTTCGTAGGCGACGCGCAGATGGGTCACGTCGGCGAGCGCATAGTGGAGCTGACGCTCGGACAGCGGCCGGCGCGTCCAGTCGGTGAAACGCTGGCTCTTGTCGATCCGCGCATGGGCGAGCTTGGCGACCAGGTTCTCGTAGGAGACCGCGTCGCCGAATCCGCACACCATGGCGGCGACCTGGGTGTCGAACAGCGGCGCGGGAATCGCGCCGGTGAGCAGGTGGAAGATCTCGATGTCCTGCCGCGCGGCGTGGAACACCTTGACCACGCGCGGGTTCGCCAGCAGATCGAACAGCGGCCCGAGCTCGATGCCGGAGGCGAGCGGGTCGATCGCCTGCGCCTCCTTCGGCCCGGCGATCTGTACCAGGCAGAGCTGCGGCCAGTAGGTCCGCTCGCGCATGAATTCGGTGTCGATGGCGATATAGGCGGCCTCGGCGAGACGGCCGCAAAAGGCCGCGAGCGCCGCCGTGTCGGCGATCGGACTCATCGGGCCGAACTATAGCGGCGGCGAACGCGGGCGCAAGTGGGCCAAACGCCTTGACAA
Source organism: Rhodospirillales bacterium (assembly GCA_030040955.1). Lineage (GTDB taxonomy): Bacteria > Pseudomonadota > Alphaproteobacteria > Rhodospirillales > Magnetospirillaceae > JASHSH01. The sequence continues at coordinate 3,358 of JASHSH010000294.1, read as the reverse complement.
GCGCGGTTTCCCGGTGCGTTGTTCCGCCCCGTTCCATCGAGCCGAGGCGGCGCCCGAAGATGCATCCCTACCGAAGCCACACCTGCGGGCAGCTGCGCGAGAGCGACGCCGGGAGCACCGTCCGCCTGTCGGGCTGGGTGCATCGCAAGCGCGACCACGGCAACCTGCTGTTCGTCGACCTGCGCGACCATTACGGGCTCACCCAGTGCGTCGCCGACATCGGGAGCCCGGTGTTCCGCGCCCTCGAATCGCTGCGCCCCGAGAGCGTCGTCTGCGTCACCGGCAAGGTGGTGCGGCGCAGCCCGGAGACGGTGAACCCCAAGCTGCCTACCGGCCAGGTCGAGCTTCAGGTCGCCGAAACCGAACAACTGTCGGCGGCGGAGGCACTGCCGATCCCGGTGTTCGGCGAGGAGGAGTATCCCGAGGATTTGCGCCTGCGCTACCGTTTCCTCGATCTGCGCCGCGACAAGCCGCACACCAACATCGTGCTGCGCAGCCGGGTGATCGCCAGCCTGCGACGGCGTATGATCGAGGCCGGTTTCGCCGAGTTCCAGACCCCGATCCTGACCGCGTCGAGCCCCGAGGGCGCGCGCGACTATCTGGTGCCCAGCCGCATCCATCCCGGCAAGTTCTACGCGCTGCCCCAGGCGCCGCAGCAGTTCAAGCAGTTGCTGATGGTGGCCGGCTTCGACCGCTACTTCCAGATCGCGCCCTGCTTCCGCGACGAGGACGGCCGCGCCGACCGCAGCCCGGGCGAGTTCTACCAGCTCGATTTCGAGATGAGCTTCGTCACCCAGGACGATGTGTTCGCCGCCATCGAGCCGGTCCTCGCCGGCGTGTTCGAGGAATTCGGCGGCGGCCGGACGGTGACCCGGCCGCCCTTTCCGCGCATCCCCTACGACGAGGCGGTCCGGCGCTACGGCTCGGACAAGCCCGATCTGCGCAACCCGATCAAGATGACGGACGCGACCGCGACCTTCCGCGGCTCTGGCTTCAAGCTGTTCGCCGGCCGGATCGAGGCCGACGCGGCCGTCGAGGTGTGGGCGATTCCCGCGCCGGGTGGCGGCAACCGCGCCTTCTGCGACCGGATGAACGGCTGGGCGCAGGAACAGGGCCAGCCGGGTCTCGGCTATATCTTCTTCAAGGACGGCGAAGGATCGGGCCCGATCGCCAAGAATATCGGCCCTCAGCGCGCCGCCACCCTGCGCGCGCAGCTCGGCCTGGCCGACGGCGACGCTGTGTTCTTCGTCTGCGGCCTGCCGCGCGAATTCGCCGCCTTCGCCGGCCAGGCGCGGATGCGGGTGGGCCGCGAGCTGGGCCTGGTCGCGGAAGGCCGGTTCGACTTCTGCTGGATCACCGATTTCCCGATGTACGAGCGCAACCCGGACACCGGCGCGATCGAGTTCTCGCACAATCCGTTCTCGATGCCGCAGGGCGGCATGGAGGCGCTCGACAAGCAGGACCCGCTGGCGATCAAGGCGTTCCAGTACGACATCGTCTGCAACGGGGTCGAGCTTTCGTCGGGCGCGATCCGCAACCATCGGCCCGACATCATGCTCAAGGCCTTCGCCATCGCCGGCTATCCGGCGGAGGAGGTGGAGCGGCGCTTCGGCGGCATGCTGAACGCGTTCCGCTACGGCGCCCCGCCGCATGGCGGCTCGGCGCCCGGCATCGACCGCATCGTGATGCTGCTCGCCGACGAGCCAAACATCCGCGAAGTGATCCCGTTCCCGATGAACCAGCAGGCGCAGGACCTGCTGATGCAGGCGCCGGCCGAGATCGCCGAGGCGCGGCTGCGCGAGTTGCACATCCGGCTCGCGCTGCCGAAGAAGTAGGGATCAGGCGGAGGCGTAGCGCTCCGGCTCGTCGAGCCAGCGCAGCAGCGCGACGATGCGCTCGGCCAGCCGCACCTGCGCGCCGGTGGGCGCAACGTGGCGGCGCATGAATTCGAGCCGCTCCTCCCACTCTTGGACCATGTCGCGCGGACGGTCCGGCTCGGCCATCTCGCCGGTGAGCGCGCCGATGGTGGCATCGTAGGCGGGATGCAGCTCGGGCGGCATGGCGGCGCGGTAATCGTCCCAGGTGATCCAGCCGGTCATGTACATCTCATGCGCCCAATCGGCCATCTGCCGGGGCGTCATCGCGCGCACCCGCATGCGCAGCTCGGGCATGGTCGCGCCGGGCCGCAGCGGCGCGGGCTGGGGAGCCGTCTTGCGCTCGGCCTCGATTCGCGGCGGCGGGTCGAGATGCGGCTCGCGCAGATGGCGCAGGCTGCGCAGCCTAGTTTCGGTGCGTCGGAACAGGAAGTCGAGCGGCATCCGGCTTGTCTCCGTGCCCGCGGCGGCGCCCGGCGTCTCCGCCGGATCGTCTCCGCCGGATTTGGGCAGCAATCGCCATGCCACGCGGAAACGTCGCGGAAATCAGGGGGAAACGGAGCCGAGACAGGATGAGCGACGAATGCGATCCGGCAAATTTTGCCGCCCGCCCGGCAGGCTCGACCCGGTTCGGGCCGCCACTGACGCAGCCCCGTGCGATTCTGTATAATGTTCGCTTGGCCCCCTAGAGGTACGCAAATGAAGCGCTTGAGTGCATTGGCCGTGGTGGGTTTGTCGATCGCCGGGGTCGCCGAGGCCGGTCCGGCGGGCGCGCCGCTGCCGACCGATGTGGGTCTGGCCACGCATCGCGCCGAATACACGATGTCGCTGAACTCGGCCCGCGCCAGCGGCGGCGTCACCGGCGCCTCGGGCAAGATGACCTACCGCTTCGCCGACACCTGCGACGGCTGGACCGTCGAAAACAAGACCGTGGTCACCTTCGCCTATACCGACGGCAATCCGGTCGCTACCACCTGGGACTACCTGACCTGGGAATCGAAGGACGGGCTGCGCTTCCGCTTCCGCGTGCGCAGCACCCGCGACGGCCAGGTGAACGACGAGGTGGCCGGCACGGCCACGCTGGACGGCCGCGACAAGGGCGGCACCGCCCAGTTCACCCTGCCGGAGACCAAGACGATGACGCTGCCGAAGGGCACGGTGTTCCCGACCGAGCACACGGTTCGCCTGATCGAGGCGGCAGAAAAGGGGGGCCACCTGCTCGCCAAGGTGGTATTCGACGGCACCGACGCCGACGGACCGTTCGACGTCAACGCGGTGCTCGACCATCCCCTGCCCGCCAACAGCAATCAGAGCCCGGCGCTGCAAAAGCGGGCGGTGAACGCAACGCTGCTTTCGGCGCCCTCCTGGCTGGTGCAGCTCGCCTTCTATCCGCTCGGCACCACCGACGCGGTGCCGGACTACGAGGTCAGCCTGCGCTACTACACCAACGGCGTCGCCGACGAGATGATCCAGTCGTTCGGCGA
>JASHSH010000293.1 GCA_030040955.1 Rhodospirillales bacterium | reverse complement strand
GCGCACGTGCCAGGGCTGGTCGAGCGGCTTGGCGCCGTTCAATTCGCCATAGCCGACGCCGGTCGTGCCGCGCGGGTCCGGCCCAAAATACCGCTCGTCGATGGGGAGCGCCGCCGCCTGCCAGCGCACATCGCAAGATATCCGCACCCGGCCCGATTCCTCGTCATGATCGAGGCTGCCATGCAGCGTATACATGCCGAACAGGGCGAGATCGCCGGCGCGGAAATCGGCCGAAAGCAGGCGCGCGCCGCGGCGGCTGGCGAAACCAATCGCGTCCGTGCCGACATCGGCCTTGCGCTCCTTGTGCAACGCCACGTCGAAGCCCCGCATCTCGCCGATCAGATCGTCGAAGCGATGCGAATTCTCCACCACCACCAGCGGCCCGCGCTCGATCGGCACGTCGCCCAGCGGCAGCCACACGGTCCAGACGCGGTCGTGCAGGCGGGCGAAGAAGGGATAGTCGTAGTGCAGCCCGGTCGAGCGCCCGCGCACGCCGACGCGCAGGAACACATAGTCCTGCGCGCGCACCGGCTCGCCCGCCACCGCCGCGACGACATCGGCAATGGCCTGACCGTGCGAGACCGAGCGGAATCGCTTCCCCTCGCTCACCGATTTCCAGAATGCGCCGAGATCGGGCTCGCGTTCGGCGCGTTGCGAACGACCCGAATAGACACCGTCGGTTCCGGGGATCACCTCGCCCACTGATTCGAGCCGGCCCAGCACCTCGGCGCGCGCCTCGTGGACCGCCCCCGCGTCGAGGACGCCGCGCAGCAGCAGATAGCCGTCCTCGGCAAGACGCGCGCGCAGGGCCGCCGCATCCCCGACCAGCGCGGCCGAATCGCGCATCGGCGCGAGCAGCCCGTCGGGCACCGTCATTCCCTTTACGCGGGCCGTATGCATGCTTGGCGTTTCCCGGTCGGCGTTTCCGCGTCGATTGTCGGCAATCGGGGCGCCGCCGACAAGCGCCGGCGGCCTAAGGATTGCGTTGCGGTGGCCGGGCCGCAACCTTGCCGAGCAGGGCGGCGAAGGCGTCGAACACCCGCGCCATGTGGGGGCCCTTGTACGGGAACAGTTCGGGCGGATCGAGATCGTGCACGGCGGCCGCGTTGTCGGCCTCGAACAGCAGCAGTTCGCCCGTCCTGGTCTCGGCGCAATCGAGCACGACATAATCGAGCCCGATGCGCTCGGCCAGCGCGCGCAGGGCGCCGCCATGACGCGCGCCGAAGCCGTGGCCGAACTCGCGCATCGCGCGCGCCTCCTCGTCGCGCTTGGCACCGTCGCGATCCATGCCCGCACCCATGTAGCTGACCATCCAGCGGTCCGAAATCGCCAGGTGGCAGAGATGCGGCTCGCCGTCGATCAGGGCGATGCGAAACTTGCGGTAGAGCCCGTCCGTGGAACGGTAGTCGACGAGGGGCGCGACGAAGAAATGCTCGGCGTCGATAGCCGCCACATGGGCGGCCAACGCGCCCGGATTGGCGAGGCGGGCGAGTCCCTTGCCGCCATGCGAGTCGATGGGACGGCAAATCAGCGGAAAGGCGCCGCCCGGCACGTCGCTCGCCGCCGCCCGGCGCGGGATCTCGTCGCGCTTCATTCGCCAAGTCTCCGGCACGTGCAGTCCGGGAATGCCGCGCAGCAAGTCGGGCAGGGTATCGCGGGCAAGCGCGCGGATGCGGGCGGGATCGTTCAGCACCGGGCGCGGCCAACGGGCGGCGATCCCGGCGAGGCGATCCAATATGTCGCGGGTGGCATCGAATTCACTGATCGCGACCACCGCGACGTCGTGGTCGGGAACGCGCGTGGGCAGCGCACCATCGGCCCTGAGGTACAGGCGGACGAGCCGGGCCGAACCCGCGCGCAGCAGCAGTTCGATCGGCATGTTCACCGCGAGATCGCCGGGCGCGGTGAACAGCAGCACCCGGATGCCTTGCTCCGCCGGCGCGGTATCGGCGAACAGGCGAGCGCGCGCCAGCGCCTGGCGCTGGAAGGCAAGCGCCTCGTCGCGCCGGCCGTAGAATTGCAGCACGAGCGCGAGGTCCATCATCGCCGCCGTATCCGATGGATTGCGGGTGAGGCGCGCGGCGCGGTCGTCGATCACGTCGTCGAGCGCTTGGCCGCGATGCGCCATCGCCATCAGGCGTGCCGGGTCCTCGATTTTCGGCAGGTCGGGCAGGTCGGCGAGTTCGATCACGGAGGGCACCGCGCGGCGTGGAAATCAATTCGCCGCCGGCTGCGCGGCGCGCAGCGCCTCGAGCCGCGCATAGGGTTCGGCAAGCCAGCGCGCGACCAAGTGGCGCACGCGTTCGGTCGCGGCGCCGCGTTTTGCCGCGCTGTCATCGACGAAGGGCCGGGTCCCGCTCGCATCCTTCACATGAACGCCGTCGAGCGCCCGCATGGCGGCGATATCCTCTTCGCCAAGAGTCAGTCCGAAATGCTTCGGGATCGAGGATACCGTCGCACGGGCCAGTTCGCGATAGTCGACCAGCAGCCAGGTCGGATCGAAGCGCTCGGCGGTTCGCGTTAGCATGCGGGCCAGCACGCAGGCGGCATATTCGTCGCCGTCCATGGCGGCCAACTGGCCCGGATTCGCTCCGCTGAGGCGGCAGGCGTAGGCGATGTCCTTGCGCGCGCCCAGCCAGCCCGGCGGCTCGTGCAGCAGCGAGACCATCACCTCGATGGGATCGCGATAGACGAAGAGCTTGGGCACCGACTCGCGCCCCGCCAGAATGGTCGAGAGGAGCGCGGCGTTCCAGCTCGAGAATTTGACGAAGTATCGGCTCTGACCGGCCGTACGCGGACGCCCGAGCGCCGCGAGCAGCGGGGTCAAAGCCTGCTGCCTGCGCATTTCGCCGGCCGGCTGCCAGCTCGGTCCGAGGACATCGTTCACCGGGTCGGGCTCGGCGAGCACGAGATTGCCGGGCATTGCCGCCAGCTTGCGCGAGACCAGGGTCGAGCCGCAGCGCGACATGTGGAATACGAATCCGGCGGGCGCGAGCGACGCGCCTCGCTCGGCCGCCCGGACCAGCGCGTCGAGTCCGGTGCCGTGACGGCCGGCTTCCGGCGCGCGCCCGAGGCGGGCCGCCACCGACTGGGAAAAGAAGGGCGCGGTGAAATTCTCCGCTCCGAAATCGAGCCACTGGACCGCCGCGCCGCCCGGCGTCCAGACCGCGCGGATGGGAACCCAGCTCGCCGGCGGATCACTCCACGGTTCGGTCGGGGCCGGCGGCATCTGCGCGCTGGTCCGGCGGCGCCGCGTCCGAGCGCTCCTGCGCCGGATCGAGGATGCGGTCGTCGACCGAGGGCTCCATCGCCGCGCCGTCCGGCCCGAGCTGAGCGACCCGGCGGCGCGCATCCTCCTCGCCGTAGAAGAACGAGAGAAGGGCGTAACGCTCGCCGCGGGTGACCCGGGTCACCTCGTGCAGCAGCCCGCAGGAGAAGACGATCGCCGCGCCGGTCGGAATGCGATAGGCATCCGGCCCGAATTCCGGGAACACTAGCTCGCCGCCGTCATAGTTCGCGCGCTCGGCGTTCAGGTTCAGGGTGAGCGCGAACCGGCGGTGCGCGGCGCTCGCGTTCACATTGTCGCGGTGGCGGAAGAAATGATCGCCGCGCTGCGCGGAGTATTGCGCGACGATGATCCGGTCCATGCGGGTGGCGTCGAAGCTGAAGGCCAGCTTGATCGCCGGCAGCAGCCGGCGCGCGATCCGGTCGCGCAGCGCGCGCAGCAGGACGGGATCGCGCACCACGCAGTCGGTGCGGCTTTTGAGGTCGTGGTCGATCACCGTGGTCGACTGGCCGTCGAGATCGAGCATGAAGCCGGAATCCGAGCCTCCGCTCCGCCGGTGCGCATCGACCAGAAAGTCGCACAGCTCGAACTCGAACACGCGCGGCACGATCAGCGCCGGCGCGGGCAGGCGCATCCCGGCATGCTCGGCCGGCGGCGGCAGCGACCGCAGCACCTCGCCGAGCTGCTCGGACCATCCTTCCGGCCGGTCGAAACGGATGCGCGCGATCAGCCGCAGCAACGGATCGAGCACGATGGTCGCGGGTTCCAGCTCGGCGTCGAGCGCGCGGGCAAGCGCGCGATCGTAGTCGGCGAGGAAGGCCAGGCCGGGGCGGCCGATCCGCCAGTACCGCGATCCCTCGGCCGGCGCGCGGTCGAGGATGCCGTAGCAGACGGTATGGTCCTCGCGGAACATGCGCGCGTGGCGCAGCAGCATGCCGAGCCTGGCATCGACCAGATCGGGCCGTCCGCTCGGCGTGCCGAGGAAGCACAGCACGATGTACCGGCCGGCATCGACATGCAGATCGACGCGCCCGCCCTTGATGGTCTGGGCGGAAAGCCACGGCACCGGGTCGCCGAGTCCGATGCTCGGCGCAAGTCCCTGGACCGGCGAAGGGGCGTTCACGCGGTCTCCCTCGGATTGAGCGCCGCCATGGTGAGCACATCCATCCATGCGCCGTCCACGAAGGCGGCGTGCCTGTGCACGCCCTCGGCCGCGAATCCGGCGGCGGCATAGCAGCGGACGGCGCGCTGATTGTCGCCGTAAACCCGCAGGGCGAGCCGGTGCAAATTCCGCGCGTTCCAGGCATAGCCGGCCATCAACCGCAGCGCCTCCTTGCCGAAGCCCTTGCCGCGTTCTCCCGCCTCGCCGATGCGGATGCCGAGTTCGGCCGAGCGGTGCACGGGGTCGATCTGGGACAGGAAGGTGAAGCCGATCAGATCGGCGGCCAGCAGGCGGCGGACGGCGAAGAAAATCCTGCTCTGGTCGGCGCCGAGCGATTGCAGCCAGTTGCCGAAAGCCATCCAATCCATCGGGCGGAAGGCCAGGTCGAGGCGGGCGGCTTCGAGATCGTTCAGCCAGCGGAACAGCGCGTTGGCATCGGCCGGAACGAGAGGGCCGAGGCCGACTCGCGCGCCGACCAATGGCAGCGGGGGAGTCCGCGGCTGCGCGCCGTCCGCCGCCGGGTGGACGGACTCGATCGCGCCGGCCACGCGCGGGGTCGGGCGGTCGTTCGGGTTGCGGAAGACGGTCGGGCGCGCCTGCATTTGGGTTCCACCGAAATGGGTCCAGCCTCCGGGCGAGGTCTTGCGGCCGCCCCGGGAAGTGTA
>JASHSH010000292.1 GCA_030040955.1 Rhodospirillales bacterium | reverse complement strand
CGCACCGAGAATGTCGCGGTGGACGCGGCGTACGCGGCGCAGCGACCCGGGCTGGCGACCGGGCGCTACGTGCGCGTCTCGATCTCGGACACCGGCGCCGGCATGCCGCCCGAGGTGGTGGCCAAGGCGTTCGAGCCCTTCTTCACCACCAAGGAGGTGGGCAAGGGAACCGGCCTCGGGCTCAGCATGGTGTTCGGCTTCGTCAAGCAGTCGGGCGGGCATGTCGGCATCTACAGCGAGGTGGGGGAGGGCACGACCGTCACCATGCTGCTGCCCGCCGATCCGAACGAGCGCGTCGAGGAGCAACGGGCGCGCGCGCCTTCGGCCGAACGCGGAGGCGCCGAGACGGTCCTGGTGGTCGAGGACGATCCGGCGGTGCGCCAAGTCACCGTCTCGTTCCTGGAGTCGCTTGGCTACGTGACGCTCGAAGCGGGCACCGCGGCGGAGGGGGGCAGGGTGCTCGACGCCAATCCGCGCGTCGACGCCCTGCTCACCGACGTGATCCTGCCCGGCGGGGCGGACGGCGCGGCGATGGCGCGGCGCGCCAAGGAGTCGCACCCGGACCTGAAGGTGCTCTTCATGTCGGGCTACACGCAGGACGTGGTGATGCGCAACGGCCGCCTCGAAGAGGGCGTGGTGCTGCTGCGCAAGCCGTTCACGCGCCGTCAGCTCGCCGACAAATTGCGGGCGGTGATCGACGGCACGGATGCGGGGGAATAATGGCCAAGATCCTGGTGATCGACGACGAGGCGGGTTTGCGCACTCTGCTGCGCGACGTGCTCGAGGCGGACGGACATGTGATCGTCGAGGCGCAGAGCGGGCTCGCGGGCCTTCGCGAATTCGAGCACGCCAGCTTCGACATCGTTCTCACCGACATCATCATGCCGGACCGCGAGGGCATCGCCACCATCCAGGACATGCTCAAGGCGCGGCCCGACCAGAAGATCATCGCCATGTCGGGCGGCGGACGCACCAAGATGACCGAGTTTCTTGCCATCGCCGAGACGATGGGCGCGGCACGCACCCTGCGCAAACCGTTCACCCAGCGCGCGCTCCGCGAGGCGATCGCGGCCTGCCTGACCGGAGACAGGATGCCGAAGCCATAGCCGGAGGACCGCGAATTCACTGTCGGCTCCGGCGCCGTCTCCGATCGCACGGAGGAAGTGGGCACTTCCATGTCGAACAATCGGCTTCTCATTATCGACGACGAGATGGCAATAGCGGAGCTCATTGCCCAAGTCGGCCAGGACTGCGGTTACGAGACGTTCTGCGCACAGTCGGGCGAGCAATTTCGCGCCCGCCACCAGGAGTGGCGGCCCACCCACATAATCGTGGACCTGCACATGCCGGGCACGGACGGCATAGAGCTGATCCGCTTCCTCGCCATCCAGCGGAGCTCCGCCCAGATTTTGGTAATGAGCGGCTTTGACAAGCGCGTGCTGGCGGCGGCTCGTCGTCTGGTTGCCGAGCGCGGTCTGGCGGTGGCGGGCACGCTTGCCAAGCCCATCCACGTGGCGAATCTGCGCGCTTTACTGGAGACGCTGAAGATCCCGGACGGCACGATCGACCGAGCATAGGTGCACCGGCCCGGCAAGGGCGGGAGCTGTCGTTGCTCTCTCGGCCGCAGCCCGGCTCGTCGCGTCGGTTGCCGCGCTTGGCACCTTGCGCGAACTCGCCTCCCTATTAATACACCTCGGTAGTGTATATAAATTCCATTCTGGACAACTTCACTGTGAGTTCCTATTTTCTCGAACAGGAATTTTTCGTTCTATGGGTGCTGCCATGTCGCATATATCGGCGCCGGACACGCAGGAGTTCCGCGAGACCCGCCGCGCGCGGGGCTGGGGCCGCGCCGGAGTCGAGCCCTCGGTGCACGAGATGCTCGGCGATCCGATCGTCCATCTGGTGCTGCGCCGCGACGGCATCGGCGCCGGCGACGTGCTGGCCGCACTCGCCAAGGCCCGCGCCGCGCTGCGGAGGGGAGTTTGTCGCCTCTGCGCCGCTTGAGGGCGATTTCGACTCCGACGCGCCCGCGTTGAGCCTGGATTGAGGGGGACCATGAGCGAGGCAAGCGCCATCCGGTTGAGTCCGTCGCAGGGCGACGCGCGCGCGCGTGCGCCCTCGCCCTGGCAGGCCGAGGATGTGTGGGCGATCTGGCTGGGCCTGGGCGTGGTGATCGCCGCCGCCATCGCCTTCGGCGCGGGGGGCAGCATCAAGTGGATCGCGGTCACGCCGGCGCGCTGGACCGACTTCGGCCAGCTCGGCAAGCATTTCGCCGACGCCTGGCCGCGCTACATCGTCCAGTTCCTCGCCTGGGCCGCGCTGTTCGGCGTCGCCTTGCGCGCGATCGGCTATCGCTTGCGCGAATTCCTGCCCGCCTTCGCGCTGATCTACGCGGTCTCGCTGATCGTGATGGTGATCGGCCAGTGGGACCAGGCGAACCGCTACAATCTCGAGCCGCCGCTGGTCGCGCTGGTGATCGGCCTGCTTGCCTCCAACCTGCTGCGCCTGCCGCGCGCGCTCGAGGCGGGGTTCCGCGTCGAGTTCTACATCAAGACCGGCATCGTCCTCCTCGGCGCCACGCTTCCCTTCACCCTGCTGGTATGGAGCGGGCCGGTCGCCATCGTCCAGGCCGGGCTGGTCTCGATCGTCACCTTCCTGGTCATCTTCCGCGCCGCGCGCTGGTTCGGCCTCGATCCGCGCCTTGCCGCCACGCTCGGCGCCGGCGGATCGGTGTGCGGCGTCTCCGCCGCGATCGCGGTCTCGGCCGCGGTGGGGGCGAAGAAGGAGCACGCGCCGATCGCCATCGCTACCGTGATTCTGTGGGCGATCGTGATGATTTTCGTGCTGCCCTTGGTCTCGCGCGCGCTGGCGCTGCCGACGGGTGTCGCCGGCGCCTGGATCGGCACCTCGGAATTCGCCGACGCGGCCGGTCTCGCCGCTGCGCAGGCCTATGCCGGGCTGGCCGGCCATGTCGACGGCATCACCGGCACGGCGGACCAGTCGCTGTTCGCCTTCACCCTGATGAAGGTGGTGGGACGCGACGTGTGGATCGGCATTTGGGCCTTCGTGCTCGCCGTCCTCGCCACCACGCGCTGGGAGACGCGCGAGCCCGGCCGCAAGGCCGAGCCGATCGAGATCTGGCGGCGCTTCCCGAAATTCGTCATCGGCTTCCTGCTCGCCTCGGCGCTGATCACGGTGATCGGCGCGGGCTACGACCTCGCGTCCTACAACAAGCAGGTGGTGCCCGCCCTCGTCGCGCCGGTGAAGGATCTGCGCAGCTGGGCCTTCACCTTCTGCTTCCTCTCCATCGGCCTGTCGACGCGCATCCCCTCGCTGGCGGCGGCCGGCCGCAAGCCGTTCCTCGCCTTCACCGCCGGCGTCGCGGTCAACGTGGTGCTTGGCTTCGTTCTATCCGTCTACGTGTTCGGCGACCACTGGGCCAATCTGGGCCACTGAGCCGGAAAGCGCCTGACGCTCACTCCGCCGCTTGCGGCGCGTGCGCGATCTCGCGCGCGGCGAAGGCGGGGTGCCGGGCGAGCAAGG
>JASHSH010000291.1 GCA_030040955.1 Rhodospirillales bacterium | reverse complement strand
GCGGATGGGTGTGAATGCGCCCGTGTAGGTGGCCGGGTTCGAGCGCGGCGTGCGGCCGATCGGCGATTGGTCGATATCCACGACCTTGTCGATATGCTCGACCCCGTCGATCCGGTCGTGCGCCGCCGCGTGCTCGCGCGCGCCATACAGGCGCCGGGCCAACGCCTTGTAGAGTGTCTCGACCACCAGGGTGGATTTGCCCCCGCCGGAGACCCCGGTGACGCAGGTAAAGGTGCCGAGTGGGATATCGACCGTCAGATTCTGGAGATTGTTGCCGCGCGCGCCCACCACGCGCAGGGAGCGTCCGTTGCCCTTGCGGCGCCCCGGCACCGGGATCGAGCGGATGCCCTTCAGATATTGGCCGGTGAGGCTGGCGGGGTTCGCCATCACCTCGTCGGGCGTGCCCTGCGCGACGATCGCGCCGCCATGCACGCCGGCGCCCGGCCCCATATCGACCAGATAGTCGGCGGAGCGGATCGCGTCCTCGTCGTGCTCGACCACGATCACCGTGTTGCCGAGATCGCGCAGCCGCTTGAGGGTGGCAAGGAGCCGGTCATTGTCGCGCTGGTGCAGGCCGATCGAGGGCTCGTCGAGCACGTAGAGCACGCCGGTCAGTCCCGATCCGATCTGCGAGGCGAGCCGGATGCGCTGGCTCTCGCCGCCCGATAGCGTGCCGGAGTTGCGCGCCAAGGTAAGGTAGTCCAATCCGACATCGACCAAAAAGCCGAGCCGCTCATTGATCTCGCGCAGGATGCGCCGGGCGATCTCGCGCTCCTTGGGCTTCAGCTTGGGCTCGAGCGCGCCGAACCAGTCCTTCGCGGCGCGGATCGAGAAGGCGCAGACCTGGGCGATGTGCAGGCCGGCGATCTTGACCGCCAGCGCCTGCGGCTTGAGCCGCGCGCCGCCGCAGGTCTCGCACGGCGCGCTGACCTGGAAACGGCCGATTTCCTCGCGCACCCAGGCGGAATCGCTCTCCCGGTAGCGCCGCTCCAGGTTCGGGATCACGCCTTCGAACGGCTTGTCGGTGGTATAGGCGCGCGTGCCTTCCTCGTAGCGCATCGGCACGACTTCCGAGCCCGAACCCCACAGGATCGCGTTGCGCACCTTCTCGGGCAGTGTCCGCCAGGGCGCGTCGAGCCGGAACCGGTAATGCTTGGCCAGGCTTTCCAGCGTCTGGTGGTAATAGTGCGAGGAGGAGCCGGCCCAGGGCTGGATCGCGTCTTCGCGCAGCGACCTGTTCTCGTCCGGCACCACCAGGTCGGCCGAAACGTGCATGGTCTCGCCAAGCCCGTCGCAGGCCGGGCAGGCGCCGTAGGGGTTGTTGAACGAGAACAGTCGCGGCTCGATCTCGTCGATGGTAAAGCCCGAGACCGGGCAGGCGAATTTCGACGAGAACAAAGTGCGCGCGCCGCCGTCGGCGTTCTCGGCGATGGCGATTCCGTCGGCCAGGCCGAGCGCGGTCTCGAAACTGTCGGCCAGCCGCGTGGCGATGCCTGGTTTCACCACGATGCGGTCGACCACCACCTCGATCTCGTGCTTCACCTTCTTGTTGAGCGCCGGGACGGCGTCGATCTCGTGCAGTGTTCCGTCCACCTTGACCCGCTGGAACCCCTTCTTCTGGAGGTCCTGCAAATCCTTGCGGTATTCGCCCTTGCGCCCGCGGACGACCGGGGCGAGCAGCAGCAGACGGGTGCCCTCGGCCATCGCCATCACCCGGTCCACCATCTGCGAGACCGTCTGGCTCTCGATCGGAAGGCCGGTCGCCGGCGAATGCGGCACGCCGACGCGGGCGAACAGCAGGCGCAGATAGTCGTAGATCTCGGTCACGGTGGCGACCGTCGAGCGCGGATTGCGCGAGGTGGTCTTCTGCTCGATGGAGATCGCCGGCGACAGACCCTCGATCAGGTCGACATCCGGCTTCGACATCAGCTCGAGGAATTGCCGCGCATAGGCGGACAGCGACTCGACATAGCGCCGCTGTCCCTCGGCATAGATCGTGTCGAAGGCCAGGGAGGATTTGCCCGAGCCGGAAAGGCCGGTGATCACGACGAGCCGGTCGCGGGGGATATCGACGTCGATATTCTTGAGATTGTGCTCGCGCGCCCCGCGCACGCGGATCGATCCGGTCATGGGGCATCATATGGGGCGCGAACGCGCCCGCGCAATGACGCGGAAGCGCCGGGAGAAACCCCTTTGCCCGGCCTTGAAGCGGGCGCTAGAGTCGCGGCTTCGCGGAGCGGGAGGCGGCGATGGCGGGGAGCGTGAACAAGGTGATCCTGATCGGCAATCTGGGCCGCGATCCCGAGGTGCGTACCACCCAGGACGGCGCCAAGATCGTCACCCTCAATCTCGCCACCTCGGAGAGCTGGAAGGACAAGGGCTCGGGCGAGCGGCGCGAGAAGACCGAATGGCACCGGGTGGTGATCTTCAACGACCGCCTCGGCGACGTGGCCGAGCGCTATCTCAAGAAGGGCAGCAAGGTCTATATCGAGGGCGCGCTGCAAACCCGCAAATGGACAGATAAGGACAATCAGGAGCGCTACACGACCGAAGTGATCGTGGGCCGCTTCCGCGGCGAGCTCACCCTGCTCGACAGCCGCGGCGGGGGCGGCGATTCGAGCGCCGCCAGCGAGGAGCGAGGTGGGCGGTCATCTTCATCCGAGCGGGCCGCGGGTGGCGGCGGTGGCGGTCCGGGATGGGATTCGTCCGCGCCGGCCGACCTCGACGACGAGATACCGTTCTAGGGCTGCGGGCCGCGGGCGAACCATCGCCCGGAATCTTGGGGGAGCCGAACTATGCCTTCGAAAATGCATGTCGGCTGGAGCGACAATCTCCATCCGGATGTCAGCTTCAATTTCCAGCTCAACCGATGGACTTGCTACGGCGGTCCGCGCTGGTACGAGGATGTCCGCCCGCTCATCCCGACGCTGACCAACTACGACATCTGGAAGAGCACCTTCCTTCAGCTCGGCGACAAGGCGCTCGCCGACGGCCGCCCGTTCCACGCCGCGCTGCACATGCGCGCCGCCGAGTTCTTCCTCACCGTCGACGATCCGCGCAAGGAGCCGACGCGCCGGCGCCTGCTGCCCCTGCTGCGCGCCGAATCCGGCGTGCCGGAGTCCGCCCGCAAATGGGTCATGTACCAGGGCGCCAAGCTGCCCGCCTGGCATCTCGAACCGGACCGTCCGAAGGGCAATCTCGTCCTGTTCGGCGGGTTCGATTCCTATATCGAGGAATTCTTCCCCTTCCTTTCCCAAATGCGCGACGACGGCTGGAACATTGTCGCCTTCGAAGGGCCGGGGCAGGGGACGCCGCTCGAAGAGTCGAAGACCGTCATCACGCCTGACTGGGCGGGACCGACCAAGGCGGTGCTCGACGCGTTCGGCCTCGACGATGTGACGCTGATCGGGATTTCGCTCGGCGGCTGCCTGGTGGTGCGCGCCGCGGCGGGCGAGACGCGCGTCAGACGGGTCATCTGCTGGGACATCCTGCCCGATTTCTATGGCGCGATGACGAACCAGTTGCCGCCGCCCCTGCGCGCCCTCGCCGACGACAAGGACAATCCCGATTCGCAGAACAAGCTCGACGCGATGGTCGCCGAGGCGCAGGCGAAGGTCCCGATCATGGACTGGCTTATGAAGCAGGCCTTCCATGTCCTCGGCTGCCGAAGCCCGCACGAGGTGTTTCTGCGCGTGCGCGATTTCCACACCCGCGACGCCTCGCCGCTGATCCGCCAGGACGTGCTTCTGATGGCCGGCACGCAGGACCATTACGTGCCGCTGGCGCAGGCCTTCGACCAGGGACGCATGCTGACCGCCGCGCGCTCGATCACCACCCGCATCTTCACCCGCGACGAATACGCGCAGATGCACTGCCATCTCGGCAATTTCCCGCTGGCCATCGACCTGATCGAGAGTTGGGTGGAGGAGCGCCAGCGTCCGCTGGCCGCCGTCGGGTAGGGGACGCCCCGCCTTTACGCCCGTCCGGGCATCGCCTACAGTCCGGCCGCTTTGCGTCCCCCGCCGAGGCCCCGGATGCGCCTGTCCAGCTATTTCCTGCCGACCATCAAGGAGAATCCGACCGAGGCGCAGATCGTCTCGCACCGGCTGATGCTGCGCGCCGGCATGATCCGCCAGGCCGCGGCCGGCATCTATTCCTGGCTGCCGCTGGGCTACCGGGTACTCCAGAAGGTCGAGCAGATCGTGCGCGAGGAGCAGGACCGGGCCGGCGCGCAGGAAATGCTGATGCCGACCATCCAGCCGGCCGAGCTGTGGCGGGAGAGCGGGCGCTACGACGATTACGGCAAGGAGATGCTGCGCATCCGCGACCGGCACGAGCGCGACATGCTCTACGGTCCGACCAACGAGGAGCTGATCACCGCCATCGTCCGCGAGAGCGTGAAGAGCTACCGCGAGCTGCCGAAGATCCTCTACCACATCCAGTGGAAGTTCCGCGACGAGGTGCGGCCGCGCTTCGGGGTAATGCGCGGGCGCGAGTTCCTGATGAAGGACGCCTATTCGTTCGACCTCAACGCCGCCGGCGCGCGCCGTTCGTATCACCGGATGTTCGTCTCCTACATGCGCACCTTCGCGCGCATGGGGCTGAAGGCGATTCCGATGCGCGCCGACACCGGCCCCATTGGCGGCGATCTGTCCCACGAGTTCCAGATACTGGCCGACACCGGCGAGTCCGAGGTCTATGTCGACCGCGACCTGCTGGCCACCGACTGGGCCGGGCGCGAGGTCGACTATGCCGGCGATCTGGCGCCGATCGTCGAGGAACTGACAAGCCGCTACGCCGCCACCGACGACAAGCACGATCCCGCGCAGGAGAAGAAGCTGGGCGATCGGCTGGTGACCGCGCGCGGCATCGAGGTCGGCCACATCTTCTATTTCGGCACCAAATATTCGAGGCCGATGGGCGCGGTGGTGCCGGGTCCGGGCGGCGAATCGGTGGCGGTGGAGATGGGCTCCTACGGCATCGGCGTATCGCGTCTGGTCGGCGCGATCATCGAGGCGAGCCACGACGATGCCGGCATCGTCTGGCCGGAGCCGGTGGCGCCGTTCCGAATTGGCCTGATCAACTTGAAGCGCGGCGATTCGTCTTGCGATTCGGCCTGCGAGACCATCTATCGCGCGCTGGCGCCAGACCTGCTCTACGACGACCGCGACGAGCGCGCCGGCGTCAAATTCGCCGAGATGGACCTGATCGGCCTGCCCTGGGTGGTGGTGGTCGGCCCCAAAAGTGTCGCCGCCGGCAAGGTCGAGATGAAGGCGCGGCGCGGCGGCGCACGCGAGGAAATGCCCATCGAGGCGGCGATCGCGCGCCTCAAGGGCTGAGCGGCGCATCCCGATGTTCAGCCCGTTCGAGCGGATGGTGGCGATGCGCTACCTGCGGGCGCGGCGCCGCGACGGGTTCATCTCGATCATCGCCTGGTTCTCGCTGCTCGGCATCGCGCTGGGCGTCGCCACGCTGATCATCGTGATGTCGGTGATGAACGGGTTCCGCGCCGAGCTGCTGGGCCGCATCCTCGGCATCAACGGCCATATCGGCGTCTATTCGCCCCAGCCCGGCGGGCTCGCCGATTTCGACGCGCTCGCCGCCACGGTGGCAAAGCTTCCCGGCGTGGTCTCTGTGGTGCCGATCGTGGAAGGGCAGGTGATGGCGACGAGCTCGCGCGGCGGCGCCTCGGGCGCGATGGTGCGCGGCATTCGGCCGGGCGATCTCACGGCGCGGCCGCTGCTATCGCGCGGCATCCAGGGCGATGTCGCGACGTTCACGGGCGACAACGCCGTGATCGTCGGCGACCGGCTGGCCGAAAAGCTCGGCCTGCGCATCGGAGATTCGATCACGCTGATCTCGCCCAAGGGCAACGTGACCGCCTTCGGCACCGTGCCCAGGCTGCGCGCCTACCGCATCGTCGGCACCTTCAATGTCGGCATGTACGAATACGATTCGAGCTTCGTGTTCATGCCGCTCGATGCCGCGCAGGTGTATTTTTCGCTGCCCGGCCGCGCGACAGATCTCGAAGTGATGATCGCCGATCCCGACCGGGTGGACGCGGTCGGCGGCGAGATACGCGACGCGACCAAGGGCACGGTGGGCGTCTATGATTGGCAACGCGCCAACGGCAGCCTATTCAACGCCGTGATCGTCGAGCGCAACGTGATGTTCTTGATCCTTACGCTGATCATCCTGGTCGCGGCGTTCAACATCATCTCCAGCCTGATCATGCTGGTGAAGGACAAGGGCGCCGACATCGCCATCCTGCGCACCATGGGCGCGACGCGCGGGATGATCATGCGCATCTTCTTCCTCTCCGGCGCCTCGGTCGGCACCGTTGGCACCTTGGCCGGGGTCGCGCTCGGGCTGATCTTCGCTCACAACATCGAGAGCATCCGCCAGTTCCTGCAATCGCTCACCGGCACGCAGCTGTTCTCGGCCGAGATCTATTTCCTCAGTCAGCTGCCGGCGAAGGTCGAGGCCGGCGACGTGATCACCGTGGTGATCATGGCGCTCACGCTGTCCTTCGCCGCCACCGTCTATCCCTCCTGGCGGGCCGCGCGGCTCGATCCGGTCGAAGCGCTGCGCTATGAGTGAGCCGGTGCTTGCGCTCGCGGGGATCGGCCGCGGCTTCCGGCAGGGCCGCGCCGAGCTGCGCGTGCTCGAAGGCGCCGAATTGAGCCTGGCCGAGGGCGAGATCGTCGCGCTGGTGGGTCCGTCCGGCGCCGGCAAGTCGACGCTGCTCCACATCGCCGGCCTGCTCGAGCGCCCCGACCAGGGCGAGATACGCATCGGGGGCGAGGCCTGCGGCGGCCTCTCCGACGACCGCCGCACCGCCATCCGCCGCAAGTTCCTGGGCTTCGTCTACCAGTACCACCACCTGCTGCCGGAATTCTCCGCCGCCGAGAACATCGTTCTGCCGCAGATGATCGCCGGAGTGGCCAAGCGAGCCGCCCGGGCGCGGGCGCGCGATCTGCTCGAACGCATGGGGCTGGGTCCGCGCGCCGATCACCGGCCCGGCCAGCTTTCGGGCGGTGAGCAACAGCGCGTGGCGATGGCGCGGGCATTGGCCAATTCGCCCCGGCTGCTTCTCGCCGACGAGCCCACCGGCAATCTCGATCCCGCCACCGCCGAACGCGTGTTCGATGAGCTGCTTTCGCTGGTGCGCGGCGCCGGACTGGCGGCCCTCGTCGCCACCCACAACCCGGATCTCGCCCGGCGCATGGACCGCATCGTCCGCCTGGTCGGCGGGCGGCTGGTGCCGGGCTAGGGGGCGGCGCGCTGTTCGCTCACGCACCCGCCTGGTTGTGGATTCCGATCACCGTCGGCGCGGCCGTCACCCAGACGATCCGCAACGCCGCGCAACGCCATCTGACGCGGGATCTCGGCACGCTGGGCGCGACCCTGGTGCGATTCTGGTACGGGCTACCCTTCGCGATCATCTGGCTGGCGATTCTTGCCGCGGGATTCGGAATGAAGCTTCCCAACCCGAACTGGGCCTTCGCCGCCTGGACGTTCGTCGGCGCCGCCGGCCAGCTTGTCGCCACCGCGCTGATGCTGCGCGTGATGGAGGAGCGCAACTTCGCCGTCGGCGCGGTCTATTCGAAGACCGAGATTTTGCAGATCGCGGTGTTCTCGATCGTGCTGCTCGGCGATCCGCTGACGCCCGCCGCCGCCGCCGCGATCCTGGTGGCGACGGCGGGGCTTGTCCTGCTGTCGCCGCGCATCGGGCCAGGAGGAGTCGCATCCATCCTGCGGGCCTGGAGCGCGCCCGCCGCGCTGTACGGGCTGGGCTCGGGCGCCTGTTTCGCCATCTCGGCCGTCGGTTATCGGGGCGCAGCGCTCGCCTTGCGCGCGGAGACGCTGTTCGTTGCCGCCGCCTATGTCCTGGTCTGGGCGCTGGCGATGCAGGTGGCGGCGCTCGGCGGCTGGCTGCTGCTGCGCAGCCCCGGCGTGGTGATCGCGCTGTTGCGCGCGTGGCGACTTTCGTTGGCGGCCGGATTCGCGGGCGGGGTGGGATCGGCCGGCTGGCTGACCGCGATGGCGCTGGAGCCGGTCGCGCATGTGCGCACGCTGGGCCTGATCGAGCTACTGTTCAGCATGGCGGTGTCGCGCCAGGTATTTCGTGAACGCATGGGAGCGATCGAGATCGCCGGCATCCTTTGCGTCGGCCTGGGTGTCGCCACCATGGCCAGTCTGCGCTAGCCTCGCGCCATCCCCGAAGCCGGAGTGCCGCCATGACTCATCGCCTGATCTTCGTCACCACGCCGAGCCGGGAGAGCGCGATGGAAATCGGCCGGACGCTGGTCGAGGAGCGGTTGGCGGCCTGCGCGGTGACCTTGGACGGCGCGACCTCCACCTTCCGCTGGCAGGGCGAGATCGAAGAGGCGCGCGAGGCGGTGCTGTATCTCAAGACGACGGAGGCGCGCACCGCCGCCGTGATCGCCAGGGTCAAGGAGATGCACGCCTACTCGGTGCCCTGCGTGATCGCGCTGCCGATCCTGGCCGGCAATCCCGACTTCCTGAACTGGATCAGCGCGGAGACCGCCTAGGCATCCGCAGGGTGGCGACCGCCTGGGCGGCGATTCCCTCGGCGCGTCCGGTGAAGCCGAGTCCGTCGGTGGTCGTGGCCTTGACGCTGATTCGCCCGGGATCGACCGCCAGGATCGCCGCCAGGCGGGCGGTCATCGCGGCGGCGTGCGGCGCGATGTTCGGACGCTCGCAGATGATGGTCACGTCGAGATGCAACAGCGAGGCGCCCGCCGCGCCCGCGAGTTCGCCCGCCCGGGCGAGGAACAGGGACGAGTCCGCGCCTCTCCAGCGCGCATCCGAGGGCGGAAAGTGACGCCCGATATCGCCGGCGCCGATCGCGCCGAGGATCGCGTCGGTGGCCGCGTGCAACCCGACATCGGCGTCGGAATGGCCTTCGAGTCGGCGGTCGTGCGGAATGCGCACGCCGCACAGGATGACCTCCGTCCCCGGCGCGAACCGGTGCACGTCGTAGCCCATTCCGACGCAAACTTCGCCCGATCGCCGGGCAATCTCGCTGGCGCGCTCCAGATCGCTCGGGGTGGTGATCTTCACATTGTCCTCGCTGCCGGCCACGATGGCGACCCGCAGGCCGGCTCGCTCCGCGACCGCGGAATCGTCGGTGAGCTGAAGCCCGCGCGCGGCGCGGTGCGCTTCCAGGATGTCGGCGAAGCGGAAGCCTTGCGGCGTTTGCACCAGCCACAGCCCGTCGCGCGGGATCGTCCCCGCGACCAGGCCCTCGCGTTCCCGCTTGATCGTGTCGTGCACCCGCAGGGCGGGGATCGCCCCGTGATGGTTTTCGAGCACCTCGATCACGCGCGCGATCAGATCGCCGTCGACGAAGGGCCGCGCCCCGTCATGGATGAGCACGAGATCGGGCGGATCGTCGGCCAGCGCCTCGAGCCCGAGCCGGACCGATTCCTGGCGCGTCTCGCCGCCTTCGATCGGTTGGCCGAGTGCGAGGCCGCGTGTGGCCTGCGCGTACCGGTCGTGGTCGTCGGGATGGATCACCACCCGCACCCCATCGACCATTGAATGCGCGGCCAAGGTTTCGAGGCTATGGCGAAGCAGCGGGCGCCCGTCGAGGTCGAGCCACTGCTTGGCGATGGGGCCGCC
>JASHSH010000290.1 GCA_030040955.1 Rhodospirillales bacterium | reverse complement strand
TGCGTCAGGATCTGCCCGGGACGGGCGAACGCCTCGTACACGTTCCACAGCGGACAAGTGCCGCCGACGCGCGAGAAATGGAAGTCGGTGGCAGATTGGCGCTTCGAGATATTGCCCGCACGATCGACGCGGATGAAGAAAAACGGGACGCCGCGCGCCTCGGGACGTTGCAGCGTGCTGAGCCGGTGGCAGACGGTCTCGAATCCGACGCCGAAATGCCGGCCGAGGCGGTCGATATCGTATTGCCAGGCTTCCGCCGTCTGGAGGAATTCGCCGTAGGGAAGAATCAACGCGCCGGCGAAATAGTTGGCGAGACCGATGCGCGCCAGCGACCGCGCTTCGCCGCTCGACAGTCGCGCATCCCGGGACAGCCGGTCGAGCGTCTCGTCCATTTCGAGGAAGGCCAGCTGCGTGGCGATTTGGAAGGCCTGCTGGCCGGGCCGCAAATGTCGGGACAGATGCAGTACCTTGCCGGCGGCGTCGTAGCGCCGCAGGGTCTCGCCCGCGTCTTCGTCGGCATCCAGCACGACGCGCACACCATGCCCTCGCGAGAGGTGGTCGATCAGATCTTCGTTGATGGTCGCCGTCGCCAGCTTGGACCGGCGCGCGAGGTCCTCGGCCGCTTCGTCGAGATCGGCGATATAGTTGTGCCGGGCGTAGAAGAAATCGCGAACCTCCTCGAACGCCATCGGCGGCGGCGCCGATTTCCATTCGTCGCCGAGCCGCGCGGCCATGGCTTCCAGCCGCTCGATCGCGGCCCGGTACCGCTTGTGGAGCGAGACCATCCCGCGGCCGACCGCCGGCATGTTGGCGACAAGCTCGCGAATCTCCGCGACCGACACGTCTTCGGGCTTGCTTGCGTCGGACAGCGCCTCGCGGACGTCGGCAAGAAGGCGCGCCTCGTCATCCTCGGAGAAGAGTTGAACGTCGACTCCGAACGCGGCGTTGATCTTCAACAGAACGGGCACGGTCAGAGGCCGCTGATTCTTCTCGAGCTGGCTGAGATAGCTGTTCGAAAGGCCGAGCGCGCCGGCGAGCGCGGCTTGGGTTAGACCGCGCTCTTCGCGCAGCCGCTGCAATCTGACACCCATGAACGCTTTCCGCATGCTTCGCTCTGGTTCGCAAAATTTACAAATCGACACCTATATCCTAACAAATCTTTGCAAATTCAGTAGTTACGTTGGTGGGCGCATAGCAAATATTGTAAACCAAATTCTGCCAAAGACACAAGCGACCGGAGCGCCATCCGTATGAAGGCGGAAATCAACGAGCCGGTACCGAGCGGAACGACGCGCTTTCTGGAGATGATCTTTCCAGAACAGTCCAACCACTACGGCACGTTGTTCGGAGGAACCGCGCTGAGTCTCCTTGGCAAGGCCGCCTTCGTCGCGGCCAGCCGTTGCGCCCGGCGCGCCGTGGTAATGGCGGCATCCGAGCGCGTCGACTTCCTCGATCCGGTGAAAGTCGGCGAGATCCTCGATGTCGAGGCGCGGGTGGTCCGGGTCGGTCGCAGCTCGATGACGGTCGCCGTCGAAGCGGTCGCGGAGAGCCTGGTCAGTGGCGAGCGCCGGCCCGCGCTGCGCGGCTCCTTCGAGATGGTCGCCATCGACGAAGACGGCAATCCCGCGCCGGTCCGATCCAGCAATGCGCGACTTCGGACGGAGGACATCCATTCGTGAAGCTACATACCGTGCGCACCCGCAAATCCGCCGATTCTTTCCCCAGGGAGGAACAGCTCGCCTGGAAGCTCGCCGCGCTCGCGGCCGACCCGGTTCCGGTCGAGGAAGCGGTCGTCGAGACGATCGGCAACCGGATCATCGACAACGCCGCCGTCGCCGTCGCATCGCTCAACCGGCACCCGGTCGTCAGTGCGCGCGCCCAGGCCGTCGCCCATCCCTACAGCTCCGGCGCCGCGGTGTTCGGCCTGTCGAAGCCGCGCGTCTCGCCGGAATGGGCGGCCTGGGCCAACGGCGTGGCCGTTCGCGAGCTCGATTACCACGATACCTTCCTGGCCGCCGACTATTCCCACCCGGGCGACAACATCCCGCCGGTGCTGGCTGTGGCCCAGCATTGCGCCCGTGCCGGGGCCGATCTGGTCCGCGGGATCGCGGCCGCCTACGAAATCCAGGTCAACTTGGTGAAGGGCATCTGCCTGCACGAACACAAGATCGACCATATCGCGCATCTCGGCCCGTCCGCGGCGGCCGGGATCGGCGCCGCGCTGGGCCTGCCGGTCGCGACCATCCACCAGGCGATCCAGCAGGCGCTGCACGTCACGACGACGACGAGGCAATCGCGCAAGGGCGAAATCTCGAGCTGGAAGGCCTATGCGCCGGCCTTCGCCGGGAAGATGGCGATCGAGTCGGTCGACCGCGTCATGCGCGGCGAGGGCGCGCCCTCGCCGATCTACGAGGGCGAGGACGGCTTCATCGCCTGGATGCTGAGCGGTCCGAAGGCCGAGTATCGGGTGCCGCTGCCCGAACCGGGCGAGCCCAAGCGCGCCATCCTCGACACCTATACCAAGGAGCATTCGGCCGAGTACCAGAGCCAGGCGCTGATCGATCTCGCCCGGCGAATGGGGCCGAAGCTCGGCGATCTCGGGCGTGTGCGTGAGATCGTCATCCACACCAGCCATCACACGCATTTCGTCATCGGCACCGGCGCCAACGATCCGCAGAAGATGGACCCCAGGGCCAGCCGCGAGACGCTCGACCACTCGATCATGTACATCTTCGCCGTCGCTCTCCAAGACGGCGGCTGGCACCACGAGCGGTCTTACGCGCCAGCGCGCGCGGCCCGTCCGGACACGGTCGCGCTCTGGCACAAGATCCGCACCGCCGAGGATCCAGAATGGACGCGGCGCTATCATTCGGCCGATCCGGCGGTGAAGGCATTCGGCGGACGGGTGGCGGTGACCTTCGACGACGGCCTCGTCGTCGAGGACCAGCTCGCGGTCGCGGATGCGCATCCCCTCGGCGCGCGCCCGTTCAAGCGCGACAACTATGTCGCCAAATTCAAGATGCTTGCCGAGGGCATCGTTTCCGGGGCCGAGCAGGCGCGCTTTCTGTCCGCCGTCGATCGCCTGCCCAAACTGTCGGCGAGCGAGCTTTACGGACTCAACCTGGCCGTGGACCCGTCCTATCTCAAGCCGTCGGCCGCCGCCGGTATTTTCGAAGGAGCCGCGCGATGAGCGCCAAAGGGACGTCGATGACCGAGGCCCCCAAGCCCGCGCCGAAGAAGTCCGTCGCGCTCTCGGGCGTGGTGGCCGGCAACACGGCTCTGTGCACCGTGGGAAAGACCGGCAACGATCTGCACTACCGGGGCTACGATATCCTTGACGTCGCCGAGCAATGCGAGTTCGAGGAGATCGCCCATCTCCTGGTGCACGGCACGCTGCCGACCCAGGTCCAGCTCGCCGCCTACAAGGCCAAGCTGCGGTCGCTGCGCGGCCTGCCGGCGACGGTCAAGCGGGTGCTGGAGACCATCCCGGCCGCCACCCATCCCATGGACGTGATGCGCAGCGGCGCCTCGGCGCTCGGCTGCGCCCTTCCCGAAGCGGCCGAGCATGGTCCTCCGGGCGCGCGCGACATCGCCGACCGGCTGATGGCCTCCTTCGGCTCGATGCTGCTGTACTGGTTCCACTATGCGCATCATGGCCGGGGCATCGAGGTCGAGACCGACGACGACAGCATCGGCGCGCATTTTCTGCATCTCCTGCACGGGGCGACACCGCGCGCGAGCCATGTCCGCGCCATGCACACCTCGCTGATCCTCTACGCCGAGCACGAGTTCAACGCCTCGACTTTCACGGCGCGTTCGATCGCCGGAACGGGCGCCGACATCTATTCGGCGGTCACCGGCGCTATCGGCGCGCTGCGCGGCCCCAAGCACGGCGGCGCCAACGAGGCGGCTTTCGAAATCCAGAAGCGCTATGGCGACGCCGACGAGGCCGAGGCCGACATCCGACGACGGATCGAGGCGAAGGAACTCGTGATCGGCTTCGGCCACCCCGTCTATACGATCGCCGACCCGCGCAACAAGGTGATCAAGGAGGTGGCGCGGCGCTTGAGCCAGGAAGCCGGCTCGATGGCGATGTTCGAGATCGCCGACCGTATCGAGGCCGTCATGGCCGAAACAAAGCGCATGTTCGCCAACCTCGATTGGTTCAGCGCCGTCTCCTACCACATGATGGGCGTGCCGACTTCCATGTTCACGCCGCTGTTCGTGATCTCGCGCAGCTCGGGCTGGTGCGCCCATATCATCGAACAACGGATCGATAATAAGATCATCCGGCCGTCGGCGAACTACACCGGCCCCGAGAGTCTGCCCTTCGTGCCGATCGCGAAGCGCGGGAAGACGACCGGAGAGTCGCGCGCCGCCTGATCGAGGTGCCAGATGCCCTATCTCGTCGCTTCCGAGCTACCCACCGAACCCGCGGGCAAGCGCTTTCGCGCCCTGCTCGATCGCCCGCGCATCCTGCGGCTGCCTGGTGCGCACAATGGCATGGCGGCGCTCCAGGCCAAGGCCGCAGGCTTCGAGGCGCTTTACCTCTCCGGCGCGGCGATGACCGCCTCGATGGGCCTGCCCGATCTCGGCGTCATCACGGTCGACGAGGTCGCCTTCTTCGTCCGCCAGATCGCGCGCGCCAGCGGCCTTCCGGTCCTGGTGGACGGCGATACCGGCTATGGCGAGGCGCTGAACGTGATGCACATGGTCCGCGTCTTCGAGGAGGCCGGCGCGGCGGCGGTTCATATCGAGGACCAGCTCCTGCCCAAGAAGTGCGGTCACCTCAACGACAAGAAACTGGCCGATGCCCGCGACATGGCAGCCAAGATTCACGCCGCCCACAGGGCGCGGCGCCACCTTTACCTCATCGCCCGCACCGACGCGGCAGCCAGCGAAGGCATCGACGGCGCGGTGGCGCGCGCGAAGCTCTATATCGCGGCCGGCGCCGACGCGATCTTCCCCGAGGCGCTGGTCAACGCCGAGATGTTCCGGGCCTTCGCCGCGGCCATGCCCGGCGTGCCGCTGCTCGCCAACATGACCGAGTTCGGCCGCACGCCCTTCTTTACCGCCGCCGAGTTCGAATCGATGGGCTATCGCATGGTCATCTGGCCGGTCTCGGCGCTCAGGGTCGCCAACAAGGCGCAGGAGAAGCTCTATGCCGCGATCAAGCGCGACGGCGGGACCCAGTCGATGATCGATGCGATGCAGACGCGCGCGGAGCTCTACGCGACCATCGGCTATAGCGAATACGAGGCGCTCGACGCTTCGATCGTCGCGACGGTCATCCCCCAGAGCATGCCGCAGCGCTAGATCTGAGGCTCGGTCTTGGGACCCATTCCGTAATACTGCGTGCCGACCGTACTTCCGTTGACAAACGGTGGGACGTAGCCCACTTTGGGATTGTCGTGGTTCTTCGGCTCTCCCGCGTGAGACGCCGAGGCTAAGAGGGAATTCGGTGAGGACGTTGCCCGGAAGGCGATGTTCGATGCCGGAGCTGCCCCCGCAACTGTGAGCGGCGAGCGGCTGTCGATTGCGTCACTGATGCCTTGCGGCATCGGGAAGGCCAGACAGCCGTATTGACCCGCGAGCCAGGAGACCTGCCGCGACCGTCGTAAGTCCTCGGGCGGGGTGCCCCGGTGGGTCGCTTGCAAAAGGGTGGTCGCCACCCGGATTTCCTGCATGCGTTCCTTCCGGTCCCGCCTCGGCAAAAGGTGGGTTCGCCGATGCATCTGCTGTTTCGATGTCGCCATGGAAGTGCCTTCGGGTCGAAGGCCGATCGCTCGGCGCGTTCGGCCCCACGTTAACTGGAGTTCCGGATTCCATTCGCCCATGCCGCGCTCCGGCATGCCGGCCGTTATTGAAAGGTCATCCATGTCCGCCATCGTCAGTACCTTGGGTTTTCCGCGCATCGGTCCGCGCCGCGAGCTGAAGACGGCGCTTGAATCCTATTGGTCGGGAAAGACCACGGCGCGGAATCTGCTCGATTCGGCCGCCGCCCTGCGCGCCGCGAATTGGGCGCGTCAGCACGCTTCCGGCGTCACGCATATTCCGAGCAACGACTTCTCGCTCTACGACCATGTGCTCGACACGTCGGTGATGGTCGGTGCCATCCCCCGCGACTATGGATGGACCGGCGGCGCGGTGTCCCTGGACACCTATTTCGCCATGGCGCGCGGGTCGCGTGGCGGCAACGGCAGCGATCATGGCGATTACGACTCCCACGGCCGCGGCTTGCCGGCGCTCGAAATGACCAAATGGTTCGACACCAACTATCACTACATGGTGCCGGAATTCACGCCGGGCCAGCAGTTCTCCCTGGCCTCGACCAAGCCCGTCGACGAATTCGTCGAGGCCAAGAAGCTGGGTCATGCCACGCGTCCCGTGCTGCTCGGCCCGGTGACCTATCTGCTGCTCGGCAAGAGCCGGGCCGCGAATTTCGACCGGCTGTCGCTTTTGCCGGGACTGCTGCCGGTCTATGCCGAAGTGCTGCGCCGCCTGGCCACGGCCGGCGCCGACTGGGTGCAGATCGACGAGCCGGCCCTGGTTCTCGACCTGGACGACCGGACCCGCGCCGCATTCAAGACCGCCTACGCGGTCCTGGCGCAGGAAGCGCCTCGAATTCGCCTGCTGCTGACGACCTATTTCGGGGCGCTCGGCGACAATCTGGAGACGGCCATTCGTCTCCCCGTGGCCGGTCTGCATCTCGATCTCGTTCGCGCTCCCGAACAAATCGAGGCTGCCATCGCCCAGGTATCCGTCAATTCCGTGCTTTCGCTGGGCCTGATCGACGGCCGGAATGTGTGGCGGGCCGATCTTTCCGCTCAGCTCGACCGGATCGAGCGGGTGACGAAGCGGCGCGGCATCGACATGCTGATTTTGGCGCCGTCCTGCTCGCTGCTTCATGTTCCGGTCGATCTCGACCAAGAGACCGAGATCGACCCCGACCTCAAAAGCTGGCTCGCCTTCGCCGTGCAGAAGGTCGACGAACTGACCATTCTGGGCCGCGCGCTCAACGCCGGCCGCGCCGCCGTGGCGTCCGAACTGGCGGCTGCCGGCAAGGCGGCGGCCGCCCGCAAGGAATCGACCAAGATCCACGATGCCGCCGTCCAGCGGCGCTTGGCGGCGGTTACGCCGGAGATGGCGCGCAGGCGCAAGCCCTTCGAGGAACGCCGCCGAACCCAGAAGGCGAGCTTGCCCTTGCCGGTATTCCCGACGACCACCATCGGCTCCTTCCCGCAAACCGACGCAGTCCGCAGGGCGCGCGCCGCCCACGCAAAGGGAACCCTGAGCGACGCGGAATACACGGCCTTTCTCGAGAAGGAAACCGAGACCGTCATCCGGTGGCAGGAGGAAATCGGGCTCGATGTCCTGGTGCATGGCGAGTTCGAGCGCAACGACATGGTGCAGTATTTCGGCGAGCAGCTATCGGGCTACGCCTTCACCAAACATGGCTGGGTGCAGAGCTATGGCTCGCGCTATGTCCGCCCGCCGGTGATCTTCGGCGATGTCTCGCGGCCTAAACCGATGACGGTGGAGTGGTCGTCCTTCGCCCAATCGCTGACCAAACGGCCGATGAAGGGAATGCTGACCGGCCCGGTCACCATGCTTCAATGGTCGTTCGTGCGCGACGACCAGCCCCGCGCGCAGACCTGCCGCCAGATCGCGCTCGCGCTGCGCGACGAGGTGGTCGATCTCGAACGGGCGGGCATCGGCATCATCCAGATCGACGAGCCGGCGATCCGCGAAGGCCTGCCGCTGCGCAAGGCGGACTGGAAGGCCTATCTCGACTGGGCGGTGGAGTGCTTCCGGCTCGCCGCGTCCGGCGTCGCCGACAAGACGCAAATCCACACGCATATGTGCTACTCGGAATTCAACGACATCATCGATTCCATCGGCGCGATGGATGCCGACGTGATTTCCATCGAGACCGCGCGGTCGAAGATGGAATTGCTCGATGCATTCTCGACCTACCGCTATCCCAACGAGATCGGGCCCGGCGTGTACGACATCCACGCGCCGCGGCAGCCGGCGGTCGAGGAAATGACGGATCTGCTGGCGAAAGCGCGCGCGCGGCTGACCGCCGACCAACTGTGGGTCAATCCCGACTGCGGGCTCAAGACCCGCAAGTGGGAAGAGGTTCGGCCGGCGCTGGTGAACATGGTCGAGGCGGCGAAGCGAGTCAGAAACGCGGCCGCTCGATAGCGGGTATCCGCCCGATCATTTCCGCGAAGAAGGCGCTCCAGCCGGCCAGGCGGTCGAATGTCGGCGTACCCGTAGTCCTACCCACAAGAGGGGCGCGAATTCATGCGAGCGTCCACGCGCGTGGACGAACAATGAATGAAGCATGAGTTTACTGGTTTGGGAGCCAAGCCACCGCGTTGTGCAAGATCGACCGGTACACTCATCGGAGGTTCACCTACAGGTCCCCTCGTCGCATTGATTCTGACGCGGCCGGTCAGAGTTGACACCGCCGACGTTGACCCGCGACGGAAATCGCAACGCGATCCATAGTGCGTAAGGCGCTCCGCTCTTTTGGAGCGAATGCCGCAAGAAAATCGCGCCTGTCTCAATCGCAAGCATTCGCAAATTTCGTCCCGGAATATATGCGGTTTATATAAACCACCCCCGTCGAGACCTCTCGCTTTTATACGGGCATCCGCGCTTTCCTTGCGCGCGTCGGCGCGAACTTCGACCGCCGCGCACGGAGAAACTCGCATGAACCTCGTCGTCTGGCTGCCCGCGCTGTTCGTGCTCGGCGTGGTGAGCATCTACGCCTGCCTCGCCTTCACCGAAGGCTGCGGGCGGATCTGAGGAGGCCGCGATGATCTATCTGACCGGCCTGATCGCCGCCTTCCTGTTCGTGTATCTGGGGACCGCCCTGGTACGACCGGAATGGTTCTGACGCGAACGCGTCGAGCAGCCCAATTCCCTACGCCGCTTAACGAGCGCCCAACGAGCTGGTGAACGCCATGTGGAGCCTGCCCATCCTGCTGCTGGTGGTGACGATCGCGCTTTCGGTCCCGCTCAGCCGCTATTTCGCCGCGGTCATGGACGGACGCCTCAAGGCGCTGCGCTTCCTCGCCTGGTTCGAGCACCGGCTGAACAGCGGCGAGCAGAACTGGAAGCAGTACACCGTGGCGATGCTGGCCTTCACGCTGGTGTTGTTCACCTACGGCTATGTCGTGCTGTGCTTGCAACCGATCGCGCCGCTGAACCCGCTCGGGCGCGGCATCTTGGCGCCGTCGCTGATCTTCAACACCGTCATCTCGTTCATGACGAACACGAACCTGCAGCATTACGCGGGCGACCAGCATCTTTCGAACTTCAGCCAGATCTTCTTCATCCTGCCGAACATGTTCCTGTCGGCGTCGATCGGCTTCTGCGCCCTGACCGCGATCATCCGCGCGTTCCGCGGCGCCGCCACGGTCGGCAATTTCTTCGTCGATATGTGGCGGGTCGCCGTCTACATCTACCTGCCCGCCTCGCTGATCGCCGGCGTGATCTACATCCAGCAGGGCATGCCGATGACCTACGCCAGCCAACAGACGGTCAGCACGCTCGAAGTCGGCTCGATGGGCACCGACGACAAGGGCGTAGCCAAGCCGCAGAACATCATCGTCGGCCCGGTCGCGGCGGTGATCCCGATCAAGATGCTCGGCACCAACGGCGGCGGCTTCTACGGCATGAACTCGGCGCATCCGCTGGAGAACCCGACCGCCGGGTCGAACTTCGAGACCACCTTCCTGATGATGATCTTCCCCTTCACGCTCGTGCTGATGTACGGGCGCATGCTGGGACGGTTGCGCCATTCCGTCGTCATCTACTGCGTCATGCTGGCGATGATGATCGGGCTGATCTGGTGGACGGTGGATTGGGACACGCTGCGCCCCAACCCGGCCTTCACCGGCACCGAGCAGGCACGGGACTATTCGGTCGCGGCCGCCGACGCGCCAAACGGCGTGCGCACCGTCAGCCTGCCCGCCGTGGCCGGCCTGCCGGTCGACCAGCATCTCGGCAATCTCGAGGGCAAGGAGCTGCGCTTCGGCACCTCGGCGGGCGCGGTGTTCGCCGCGATCACCACCGACGTGACCTGCGGCGCGGTCAATGCCGAGCATGACAGCCTTAATCCGATCGCCAGCCTGGCGCCCTTCGCCGGCATGTGGCTGAACTGCGTGTTCGGCGGCAAGGGCGTCGGCATGATCAACCTGCTGCTGTTCCTGATCGTCGGCGTGTTCCTCGCCGGCCAGATGGTCGGCCGCAGCCCCGAATATCTCGGGCGCAAGGTGGGCGGGCGCGAGATGAAGCTCGCCATGATCGCGCTTCTCGTGCACCCGATCCTGATCCTCGGCCCGGCCGGCGCGTTCGCCGCCAGCGACTGGGGCACCAAGGCGGAAAGCAATCCGGGCCCGCACGGGTTCTCGCAGATCGTCTACCAGTTCTCGTCGGCCTCGGCGAACAACGGCTCGGCCTTCGACGGGCTTTCCGTGACCTACGGCCCGAACGACAACCAGAACCCGGCGCCGACGGCGGTCCAGCTCGATATCGCCACCGGACTGGTCATGTTGTTCTCGCGCTATCTGCCGATCATCGCGCCGATCGCCATGGCCTTCTATCTCGGACGCAAGAAGGAGGCGCCTGCCTCGCTCGGCACCATGCGCGACGACACCGTCACCTTCGGGTTCCTGCTGCTCGGCACGATCACCGTGATCGGCGCCCTGCTGTTCCTGCCCGTGGCGGCCCTCGGCCCGATCGCCGAGCAGCTCGGCCCGATCCCGTTCGGCGGCTGAGCCGGACGCGCGCCTGCGATCATCCAACCGGAGCAAGAAGATGGACGCTACCCTCGAACTCACGACGCACGGCAGGTCGGCGCGGACTCAGCGGCTGTTCACGGCCGGCCTGACTCGGGCGGCGCTGCGGCAGTCCTTCGTGATGCTGCGCCCCGACATCCAGTGGCGCAACCCGGTCATGTTCGTGGTCGAGGTCGGCGCGGCGCTGACGCTGCTGTTCATCCTGCGCGCCCTGTTCTCGGGCGAGGCCGGACCGTTCTCGCTCGGCTACTTCATCGCGCTCGACATCTGGCTGTGGCTCACCGTTTTATTCGCTAACTTCGCCACCGCCTTCGCCGAGGAGCGCGGACGCGCCCAGGCGGCCTCGCTGCGGCGCACGCGCGTCGCCACGCCGGCCAACCGCCGGCGCGTCGACAAGAGCTTCGAGCGGGTGACCTCGATCGACCTCAAGCCGGGCGACATCGTCTCCGTGAGCGCGGGCGAGGTGATCCCCGGCGACGGCGAAGTGATCGAGGGCGTCGCCTCGGTCGACGAATCGGCGGTGACCGGCGAATCCGCCCCGGTGATCCGCGAGGCCGGCGGCGACCGTTCCGGCGTCACTGGCGGCACCACGGTGCTGTCGGACCGAATCCTGGTGCGCATCGTCGCCGGCTACGGCGAATCCTTCCTCGACCGCATGATCGCGCTCGTTGAGGGCGCCGTGCGCCAGCGCACGCCCAACGAGATCGCGCTGATGCTGGTGCTCACCGCCTTCAGCCTGATCTTCCTGATCGTGGTCGTGCCGCTCTGGCCGATGGCCTTCAACGCCGAGCAGTACATGACCTCGTATCTGGGGCTCCCCAACCAGCTCGCCAGCCTGGGTACCGACGTGCCCACCCTGGTCGCGCTGCTGGTCTGCCTGATCCCGACCACCATCGGCGCGCTGCTCGCCGCCATCGGCATCGCCGGCATGGACCGCGCGCTGCGCGCCAACATCATCGCCAAGAGCGGCCAGGCGGTGGAGACCGCCGGCGACGTCGACACCGTGCTGCTCGACAAGACGGGCACCATCACCCTGGGCGCGCGCCGCGCCTCGGAGTTCCTGCCGCTTCCCGGGGTCAATCAGCGCGAGGTGGGGCTTGCCGCGGCGCTGGCCTCGGCCGCCGACCTTACGCCCGAGGGCCAGAGCATCGTCGCCGCGGTGAAGCAGATGGGCATTACCGCGGAGGCGGTGGCCGCGCCCGCCGGGTCGAGTTTCGTCGAGTTCTCGGCGCAGACGCGCATGAGCGGCATCGACCTGGCCGACGGAACCAAGATCCGCAAGGGCGCGCCCGACGCGATCCTCGCCTATCTGTGCGCGCGCGGGAAAGCACCGGCCTCGGGCGTCGACACGCTGATCGTCAAGGCCGCCGCCGAGGGAGCCACCCCGCTGCTCGTCGCCGACGACAACCGCGCGCTGGGCATCGTGGTGCTGCAGGATACGTTGAAGCCGAACATCAGCCAGCGCATCGCGCAGCTGCGCCAAATGGGCCTGCGCACCATCATGATCACCGGCGACAACAAGCTGACCGCGGCGACCATCGCCAAGCGGGCCGGGGTCGACGATTTCCTGCCCGAGGCCACGCCGGAGGCCAAGCTCGCCTTCCTGCGCAAGGAGCAGGCCGAAGGGAAGCTGGTCGCGATGATGGGCGACGGCACCAACGACGCGCCCGCGCTCGCTCAGGCCGACGTGGGTCTGGCCATGAATTCCGGCACCCAGGCGGCCAAGGAAGCCGGCAACATGGTCGATCTCGACTCCGACCCGACCAAGCTCATCGAGGTGGTCGAGATCGGCAAGCAGTTGCTGATGACGCGCGGCGCGCTGACCACCTTCTCGATCGCCAACGACGTGGCCAAGTACTTCGCCATCGTGCCGGCCCTGTTCGCCGCCACGCTGCCCTGGCTCAAGGCCATCGACGTGATGCACCTGCACTCGCCGACCTCGGCGATCCTGTCGGCGGTGATCTTCAACGCGGTCATCATCCCGCTGCTGATCCCGGTCGCGCTGCGCGGCGTGCGCTACCGCCCGCTCGGCGCGGACGCGCTGCTGCGCCGCAACCTGCTGGTCTGGGGCGTCGGCGGCGTGATCGTTCCGTTCATCGGCATCAAGGCCATCGACCTGGTCATGGTGGCCCTCCACCTGGTCGCCTGACCGGGCATTTAGGCAAGGAGAAGCGCGATGTTGCGCTCGATCGGCAAGAGCCTCTGGCTCATGGTTTTCGCCGTCATCCTGTTCTGCGGCATCTATCCCGCGATCCTGTGGGTGGTCGGCCAGACCGCGTTCCCGTTCCAGGCGAACGGCAGCATGATCGACGGGCCGGACGGCAAGCCGGTCGGTTCGCTGCTGGTCGCCCAGCCGTTCACCAAGGACGAGTATTTCCAGCCGCGTCCCTCGGCCGCCTCGTATGACGGCACCGCCTCGTCCTCCTCGGCGCTGGCGGTATCGAACTACGCGCTGCGCGACCGCGTGGCGCGCGCGATCGGCCCGATCGCCGTCTATTCCGGCGGGCCGAAAAAGGACCAGCCGG
>JASHSH010000289.1 GCA_030040955.1 Rhodospirillales bacterium | reverse complement strand
GCCACGATCGTGGTGGACGAGGCGGCGACGATCGCGGCGGCCGATGCCGCCGGCCTGTTCCTGGTCGGCATCGGCGCGGAATGACGCGCCGCCTAATCTATGTCGCGGCTGGCGAGCCCTCGGGGGATTTTCTCGCCGCGCGCATCGTCGCCGGACTGCGCCGCCTTGGCGGCGGCGATCTCGATTTCGCGGGCGTGGGCGGCGAGGCGCTACGCGCCGAGGGCGTCCCCAGCCTGTTCCCGCAGGCCGATCTCGCCGTGATGGGACTGGCCGAGGTGGTGCCGCGCATCCCGCGCATCCTGCGCCGGCTCGACGAGACCGTGGCCGATATCGAGGCGCGCAAGCCGGCGGCGGTGCTGACGGTCGATTCCTGGGGCTTCAACAAGCGACTCACCGGGCGGCTGCGCGCCGCCGGCATTGCCGCCCCGCGCATCCACTGCGTCGCGCCGATGGTCTGGGCGTGGCGGGCGCGGCGCGTGCATCAGTTGGTCGGACGCGTCGATCTGCTGCTCTGCCTGCTGCCCGACGAGCCGGCTCTGTTCGAGCGCGTCGGCGTGCGCGCCATCCATATCGGCCATCCGGTGGTCGAGAGCGGCGCCGCGCAGGGCGACGGGATCGGTTTCCGCGCGCGCCATTCAATCGCGCCGGACGCGACGCTGCTTACCGTCTTGCCCGGCAGCCGCCGGTCCGAGATTTCGCGCCTGCTGCCTCCCTTCGGCGAAACCGTGGCGCGACTCGCCGAACGCCGCCCGGACTTGCGCATTGCCGTGCCGACGGTGGAGACGGTCGCGGAGGAGGTGGCGCGGGTCTGCGCGAACTGGCCGGGCGCGCCGGTGATCGCGCGCGGCGCGGCGGAGCGATATGACGCCTTCGCCGCCTCGCGCGCGGCGCTGGCCGCCTCCGGCACGGTCTCGCTCGAACTCGCCATGGCCGGGCTGCCGATGGCGCTCGCTTACAAGGTGACGCCGCTCACGGCCGTTCTCGCCCGCCGCTTGCTCAAGGTGAACGCGGTCGGACTGCCGAATCTGCTTCTGGGCCGCAAGATCGCGCCCGAATTCATCCAGGAGAATTGCCGCGCCGAGCTGCTGGTTCCCGCGCTCGACTCGCTGCTCGATGACGAGGGCGCGCGCGCCGCGCAGCGCTCGGGCCTCGCCGAGGCGGTGGAACGGCTGGGCGCCGGCGGCGAGGCGCCAAGTCTGCGCGCCGCCCGCGCCATCCTCGACCTCATCGAGGCGCGCGGCGGTTAGCCTGTCCGCTTGCCCGCGTCCGGTCGGCGGCTATACTCGCCGCGGACCCGGAGGAACGCCATGGACGACGCCAGCACCGCGCCCGCCGCCAGCGCCGGCGAGGACTTCTCGCGTTTCCGCATGCTGCACACGATGCTGCGCGTGCGCGACCTCGACAAGTCGCTCGACTTCTACACCCGGCTGCTTGGTATGAAGCTGCTTCGCCGCAAGGACTATCCGACCGGCGAGTTCACGCTGGCCTTCGTCGGTTACGGCGAGGAAGCGGACAGCACGGTGATCGAGTTGACCTACAACTGGCCGCGCAAGGAGCCCTATGCGCTCGGCGAGGGATTCGGCCATCTCGCCATTGCCGTGCCCGATATTTATGGCGCCTGCGCGCGCCTGGCGAAGGAGGGGGTTAAAATCCCGCGTCCGCCGGGCCCGATGAAGCATGGCGGCGCGGTGATTGCCTTCATCGAGGATCCGGACGGCTACAAGATCGAGCTGATCGCGCGCGACTGAGCGCGGCCCCGCCTCACCCCTTCTTCTTCGGGATGTGCCGGGTGGTCGCGCCGGTATAGAGCTGGCGCGGCCGGCCGATGCGCTTGCCGGGATCGCTGATCATCTCGTTCCACTGCGACACCCAGCCCACCGTGCGCGCCACCGCGAACAGCGGCGTGAACATCGCCACCGGGATTCCCATGGCGCGGAAGATGATGCCCGAATAGAAGTCGACGTTCGGATAGAGCTTGCGGTCGACGAAATACGGGTCGTTGAGCGCGATCTTCTCCAGCTCGGTCGCCAGCTTGAGCAGCGGCTCGTCGTGCAGGCCCAGCTCGTCGAGCACCTCGTGGCAGGTGCGCTGCATCACCTTGGCGCGTGGATCGTAGTTCTTGTAGACGCGATGCCCGAAGCCCATCAGCCGGGCCTTCTTGTCCTTCACCCGCTTGATGAAGTCGGGGATGTTCTTGTGGTCGCCGATCTCGCCCAGCATCTTCAGCACGGCCTCGTTGGCGCCGCCATGCGCCGGTCCCCACAGCGAGGCGATGCCTGCCGCGATACAAGCGAACGGGTTGGCGTCCGACGAGCCGGAGAGCCGCACGGTGGAGGTCGAGGCGTTCTGCTCGTGGTCGGCGTGCAGGGTGAGGATGCGGTCCATCGCCTTGCTGAGCACCGGGCTCACCTTGTAGGGCTCGCAGGGCGTGGCGAACATCATGTGCAGGAAGTTCTCGGCGAAGCCCATCGAATTGACCGGATAGATGAAGGGCTGGCCGATCGAGTATTTGTACGCCCAGGCGGCGATGGTCGGCATCTTGGCGACCAGCCGGTAGCTGGCGATCTCGCGCTGGCGCGGGTCGGTGATGTCGGTGCTGTCGTGGTAGAAGGCGGACAGGCCGCCCACCACGCCGCACATCACCGCCATCGGATGCGCATCGCGCCGGAAGCCGCGGTAGAAGGCCGACAACTGCTCGTGCACCATCGAATGGTGCGTGATGTCGAAGACGAACTTGGCCTTCTGATCGGCGGTCGGCAGCTCGCCCTTCAGCAGCAGGTAACAGACTTCGAGGAAGTCGCAGCGCTCGACCAGCTCCTCGATCGGATAGCCGCGATACATCAGAATTCCGGCGTCGCCGTCGATATAGGTGATGGTGGAATCGCAGGACGCGGTCGAGGTGAAGCCGGGATCGTAGGTGAACATGCCCGAGTCCGAATAGAAGGACCGGATGTCGATCACGTCCGGGCCGACCGAGCCGGAGATCACCGGATAGTCCCATTTTCGCCCGGTGGCGTTGTCGATCACGGTGACGGTGCGCTTGGCGCCGGCGGGCGTGGCGGGCGCGGGCTTGCCCGCTCCCTTGGCGGCGGCGGCGGGCTTCACGTCCTTGGTCATGTCCGATCCTCCTCCTGCGCTGCCCCGGGCGCGCCCCGAAGGTCGGATCAGGTCGGACCGGCGCCGCCTGTCCCCACCCCGCGAGCCGCGTCGGCGATCCGTGCCAGGCATTCCTCCCGGCCCAGGATCTCCATCACCTCGAACACCGGGGGCGACACCGTCGCCCCGGTCAGCGCCGCCCGTATCGGCTGAGCCAATTTCCCCAGTCGCAGCCCGGCGGCGTCCGTGAAACGCCGTGCCTCGTCTTCCAAAACATCCTGACGCCAATTTTGCACTGCGGCAAGGGAGTTTGCGAACGGTTCCAGAACCCGAAGCCCGCCGCCATCGAGGGTCTTGCGGGCCGCGGCGTCCAGCGCGAGGGGTCGCAGCCGGACATAGAACGCCGCGCTTTCGGCCAGCTCGATCAAGGTCTTGGCCCGCTCCTTCAGGCCCGGCATCGCGCGCAACAAGCGAACGCGGCCGGCCTCGTCGAGGCGCGTTCCCGGCATGGCTTGGACGCGGGGCGCGATCAGATCGGCCAGGCGCCCATCCTCCGCCGCGCGCAGATAATGGCCGTTCAGATTGGTGAGCTTCGCCATGTCGAAGCGCGCGGGCGCGCGGCCGATATCGGGCAGGTCGAACCATTCGATGGCCTGCTCGGTCGAGACGATCTCGGCGTCGCCGTGGCCCCAGCCCAGGCGGAGGAGATAGTTGCGCATCGCTTCGGGCAGCATGCCCATGTCGCGATACGCCTCCACGCCCAGAGCGCCATGACGCTTGGAGAGCTTCGCCCCGTCGGCGCCATGAATCAGCGGGATGTGGGCGAACTCCGGCGGCATCCAACCGCAGGCCTGGTAGAGCAGGAGCTGGCGGAACGTGTTGGTGAAATGGTCGGAGCCGCGGATCACGTGGGTCACGGCCATGTCGTGGTCGTCGACCACCACGGCCATCATGTAGGTCGGCGTGCCGTCGCCGCGCAGCAGCACCATGTCGTCGAGCTGCGCGTTCTCCACCCGCACCTCGCCTTGGACGCGATCGACCACCACGGTCGCTCCCTCACGCGGCGCGCGCAGGCGAATCACCGGATCGACTCCGGCGGGCGCGGTGGCGGGATCGCGGTCGCGCCAATACCCGTCGTAGCGCACCGGCTGGCCCGCCGCCCTCTGCCTCGCGCGCATCGCTTCGAGCTCGGCCGGCGTGCACCAGCAGCGGTAGGCGCGGCCGTCGGCGAGAAGCTGGCGCGCCACCTCGGCGTGGCGGGCCGCGCGCGCGAACTGAAAAACGGGCTCTTCGTCCCAGTCCAGGCCCAGCCATTTCAGGCCGGCGAAGATGGCGTCGACCGCGGCCTGGGTGGAGCGCGCGCGGTCGGTGTCCTCGATGCGAAGCAGAAACTTGCCGCCCGTGTGCCGCGCATAGAGCCAGTTGAAAAGCGCCGTGCGCGCCCCTCCGATATGCAGGAAGCCGGTGGGCGAGGGGGCGAAGCGGGTGACGGTGGTCATGCGGGAGGGCGGTCGGGGTGGCGCGCGGAGTGCGCGTGTGTAGCATAGACAAGGCGGAGGCGCAGCATGCTGGGTGACGAGGCGGGCGCCGCGTTAGGCGGAATCGCGCGCCTGCTCCTGGCCGAGCGGGAGCGCTGGGTGCTGTGGCTGCCGGCCGCGCTCGGCGGCGGCATCGCACTCTATTTCGGCCTGCCCATCGAGCCGCCACGCTGGATCGGACCGCTGATCCTGCTCGCCGCGATCGCCGCGGGGATCGCGCTTCGCCGCCACCTCGCCGGCCTGTGCGCGGCGATCGGCTTCAGTGCAGTCGCGCTCGGCTTCACCGTCGCGGTCGAGCGCGCGCACGACGTGGCGGCGCCGGTGCTGGCGCGGCCTTCCGGCGTGATCGAGCT
Source organism: Rhodospirillales bacterium (assembly GCA_030040955.1). Lineage (GTDB taxonomy): Bacteria > Pseudomonadota > Alphaproteobacteria > Rhodospirillales > Magnetospirillaceae > JASHSH01. The sequence goes on along the minus strand of JASHSH010000289.1, from coordinate 100 downwards.
GCAAGGACGGGTGGTCGAGGTCGAGCCGCTGGAGCGCGGCCATCGCGTCGTGCTGGATGCGCTTGCCTTCGCGCCGCGCCGCGCCGCCGAACTGCCCGCG
>JASHSH010000288.1 GCA_030040955.1 Rhodospirillales bacterium | reverse complement strand
CGCGGGTCAAGCGAGGGGGCGGTGGCGCAAGCATGGATACCCGGGTCTCGGCCCGCGGCCGGCCCGGGCATGACGAGAAATGGAGGGAGTGGCGTTCCGACTTCCGTCATGGCCGGGCTTGACCCGGCCATCCACGGATTGTCGTTTCCGTCCGCCCCGCCGTTCGAGACGGGGACGCCCTCACCCCATCCCGGCGTCCAGCGGACCCGGGCCGGCATCGCCTCCGCCGCCGTTCCGCGTCCGCCGCAACCAGCCGCGCAGCTCGTCCCATTTCGCCGCGCCGAGAAGGAACGCCGCCGCGGCGTAAACCGCGATCCCGACCGCGATCAGCAGCACGAGCGCGGCCACGCGCAATCCCGCCTCGGCGAAATAAGGTTCGAGCAGGTACTGCGCGCCCACGAGCGCGAGCGCCATGATCGCGCAAGCGAGTCCCATGCGCGGCAAGCGCGTCTCCACGCGGCGGTCGATCATGAACCAGCCGCGCCGCTCGACCAGCCAGACCAGCGCCACCACGTTGAACCAGGCCGAGGCGGCGGTCGCCACCGCCATCCCGTAGAACGAGATGAACCGCACCAGCACCAGGTTCAGCGCCACGTTCAGCACCATCGCCGCGGCGGCCACCACGACCGGCGTGCGCGTGTCCTCGCGCGCGAAGAAGGCCGGCGTGAGCACCTTCACCAGCACATAGGCCGGCATGCCGCTGGCCAGCATGGCGAGCGTGCCGGCGACCGCGCGGCCGTCGGTAGGGCCGAAGCTTCCGCGTTCGAACAGCACCGCGACCACGGGATGCGCGATCACGAACAAAGCCACCGCGGCGGGCAGCGTAAGCAACAGCACCAGCTCGATCGCGCGGTTCTGCGATTCGCCCGCGGCCTCAATCTCGCCCGCGCGAAGCTGCCGCGCGAGCAGGGGCAGCAGCGCGGTGCCGGCCGCCACCCCCACCACGCCCACCGGCAGCTGGTTCACCCGCTCGGCGTAGTTGAGATAGCTCACCGCCCCGTTCACCACGGTCGAGGCGATGATCGTGTTGACGGCCAGGTTGATCTGATAGACGCCGGCGCCCACCGCGCCCGGCACCACGCGCCGCAGCATCGCGCGCACCTCGGGCGTGAGCCGGGGCAGGCGCGGGCGCAGCGGCATGCCGGCGCGGCGCACCGAGACGATCAGCCACAGGAACTGCGCCACGCCCGAGGCGAACACGCCCCAGGCCATCGCGTGTCCCGGCGTCGGCGCATAGGGCGCGAAGGCGATCAGCACCGCGACCGAGACGATGTTGAGCAGGATCGGCGTGCCGGCCGCGGCGGCGAAATGGCCGAGCGCGTTCAGCACGCCGCTTTGCAGGCTCACCATCGAGATGAACAGGAGATAGGGGAAGGTGATGCGCGAAAGCTCGGTGGCCAGCGCCATCTTGCCCGGCAAATCGCCGAAGCCGGGCGCGAGCACCTCCATCGCCCACGGCATCGCGATCTCCATCAGCGCGACGAAGGCGAGCACGGTCGCGGTCAGCACGGCGAGGCAGCGCTCGGCGAATTCGCGCGCGGCCTCGTGCCCGCCCTCGGCCAGGCGGCCGGCGAACAGCGGCACGAAGGCCGGGTTGAACGCGCCCTCGGCGAACAGGCTGCGGAACAGGTTGGGGAAGCGGAAGGCGACGAAGAACGCGTCCGCCACCAGCCCGGCGCCGAGATAGCGCGCGACCAGCATCTCGCGGATCAGACCGGTGACGCGCGACAGCACCGTCCAGCCGCCGATGGTGGCGATCGCCCGGCCGAGATTCATCGAGGCGCTAAGATTCCTGAAACCTCACGCTGCACGTTCAAGCGCCTCGAATACGCCTCGAAGTTGCGCGCGATTTGTTGATCTGCTTCGCCTAAGCGGAACCCCACCTTTAACAAGCAAGTCCCGATTGCCGCCACGATTTCCGTCCATCTCTTCGTAGATGGCGACAAATAGCGGACGACCCAGCTTCAATGCCCACTCGCCCGCGTTCAATGTCCCTCCGTTGTCTCTCGCCTCAAGCACAATCACGGCGCGGCTCAGCGCAACGATGGTCTTGTTTCTCTCCATTGCTCTGTCGGCTCTCCAAATTGCCCTTGTCGCAAACTGGCTGAGTACCAAGACCCGATCCCAATCCCAGTGAGGCTCGATTTCCTTTTTAACCTTGAATTGCTCTATGCCCTCCGGCAGTACCACCACGGTGCACCCTCCCCGGGCCAACGCTGACGAATGCGAAGCCATGTCAACCCCGGCCGCATAGCCCGATACGACGGTGACCCCGGCCTCGGCGAGTTGGCGCGCGCAGTCTGCGGCAACATCGAGGCCTCTTTCACTCGCGTGTCGCGATCCGCAGAATCCCACATTCATTTTATCGAGCAGCGCGAGATTCCCCATGAACCAAATATCGGGAGGCGCGAGGTCGCCGAAGACGCTTCGCAGCGTTGACGGATAGGCGGAGTCTTTTCCGCTAATCAACTGACGAACAGCGAGCATTACATGTTGTCCGTGTCGCGCAACGTCTTAAGGCAGAACAACCCGTAAACTTCGCTTGCACCAGACTCTAATAATTTGGACGCTACAAATTGTGCGGTGGTTCCGGATTGGTATTTGTCATCGACCAATATCAGCCTTCTACCCGCGATGCGTTCGTCTACGCGAAGCCCCCCTGCCTCGAGCGCCTTCCATTTTTCGGGCAAAGACACCGCCTTGACGCTCGGTTTTGCTGAGGTGAACCGCAGGTACGAGGAGACATTGTCCTTTCCTGTTGTAGTCACCAGGCGTGCGACAATCTGCGTTGGAAGGTCCCAGTCTTTGTCTGGAGATGGCGGGACGGCACATATCGAGTCCGCACCCTTGAAATAGGCTATGTCTATTATCGCTTCTCGGCATTTTTGTGTCAGCGCTCGGACGGCCAACGGGCTGCGACCTGTCTTCGCATCGTGCTCGGCTTGACCTGTCTCGGTGTATGGACCACCCGCTTCAACGAAGTTGAAGTCGAGGGCAATTGAGCAGTCGAGCATGTCGCGAAGAAATATGTAGTTCTTTCGCGCCTCCTGCCACTCGACCGCTCGCCTGATCTGGTCCTGGCTTCGCAAATCACAAAACGGCCCATATGGGCCACTCTTGGTTGCGATTCCGGTCTCCAGAGCAAAAAGCCGTCCAAGACTTTCAAACTGAAATCCAAATTTGCATTGACTAGCGTTGACGTCCTTGATGAGCGGATGGTCAGACATCCTCTTGCGCCTGGGCGTCAAGGTGCGAAGCCGCTCGACGTCCTTGATGGAGATGCTCCGGAAAAGCTGGCCCATACCTCTAAAGAGAGATTCATCTAGAATGGTCTCACTTAATTGTAGCATAGCCACCTCTAATGCAGTAGCCGCCCGTCACTGCGCCGCCGGGACCATGGCGCGGGCCGGCGCCGGCTCGGCCGGATCGTGCAGCGCCTCGAGCAGGGTCGCGCGGATCTCGGCGATCTTGCCGGGATGCTCGACCTTCAGCCCGAACACGTCGCGCACATAGAACACGTCGACCACGCGCTCGCCATAGGTCGAGACGTGCGCCGAGGAGATCTGGAGCTGGAGCCGGGTGAGCGCCGAGGTGATGTCGTAGAGCAGGCCCAGCCGGTCGCGGCCGTTCACCTCGATCACGGTATTGGTCGCGCTGGCCAGATTGTCGACGATCACGCGCGGCGGCACCTTGAACAGGCCGGCGCGCTCGCGCGCGCCCGCGCGCCGCTGCACCAGCTCGCGGCTCAGGCGCAGCCGATCCGCCAGCGCGCCCTCGATGTTCACCGAGAGCTTGGCCAGCCTGGTCGGGCTGTTGAACGCGCCGCCCTCGGCGTCCTGGATCAGGAAAGTGTCGAGCGCCATGCCGTTGGCCATGGTGACGATATGCGCGTCCACGATCGAAGCGCCGGAAAGCGCCATCGCGCCGGCGATCTGCGCGAACAGGCCGGGATGGTCGCCGGTGTAGACGGTGATCTCGGTCACCGCCTGCGCGGCCTGGATGCGCGAGGAGACGGTGAGCGGCGCGCGCGTCAGCTCGGCCTCGCGGATCAGCAGCGCGTGGCGCAGATGCGTCGCCGCGTCGAACGACACCCAGTAGGACGGATAGCCGCGCGCGATATGCGCCTCGATCTCGGCCTCCGGCCAGCGCCCGCGCAGATTTTCGCGCAGCGCGTCCTGGGCCCGGCGCACCCGTCCCCCGGCGCGCTCGGTCTGCGCGCCGCGCCCCATCATGTCGAGCGCGCTGAGATAGAGCTGGCGAAGCAGACCCGCCTTCCACGCGTTCCACACGTTCGGCCCCACCGCGCGCACGTCGGCCACGGTGAGCACGAGCAGGAGCTTGAGGCGCTCGGGGCTTTGCACGATGGCGACGAAATCGGCGATGGTCTTCGGGTCCTCGATGTCGCGCTTGTAGGCGGTGCGCGTCATCAGCAGGTGATGGCGCACCAACCAGCTCACCGTCTCGGTCTCCTGCTCGCTCAAGCCCAGCCGCGGGCCGAGCTTGAGCGCGATCTCGGCGCCGAGCTCGGAATGGTCGCCGTTGCGGCCCTTGGCGATGTCGTGCAGGAACTCGGCGAGATAGAGCGCGCGCTTCGACGACTGGTCGGCGATCACCCGCATCACCTCGCTCGCCACCGGCGCCTCGTCGGCCAGCTCGCCCTGGGC
>JASHSH010000287.1 GCA_030040955.1 Rhodospirillales bacterium | reverse complement strand
CGGCAGCGCCTACCGCTCCCGCGGCGGCGAGCGCGCCCGCCGCGCCCGCGGCACCCGCCGCCGTCGCTCCACTCGCCCCGGCCGCCCCGAAGCCGTGACCTTCCCACCCGCCGCTTCCGCGCTGGCGGATGCGGACTGGCCGCCCGATCCGCTCCGCGATCCCGAATACTATCGCGGCGTGCTGCCGCGCCGCGTCGCCGCCTATCTGCTCGACGCCATGATCGTGGCAACGATCGTGCTCGTGCTCTGGCTCGCCTCGGCGATGCTCGCGGTGATGACGCTCGGCCTGTTGTGGCCGTTGCACGCGCTGATCGTGCCGTTCGGCGTGGCGCTCGCCTACCACATACTCCAAGTCGGCTCGGCGGCGGCCGGCACGCTGGGGATGCGGCTGTTCGGCCTGCGTGTGTGGAGCGTGCTCGGCGGGCCGCCCACTCTCGGCCAGGCGGCGATCCACGCGGCGTGCTTCTATGGCTCGGTGGGCGTCACCGGAGGGCTGGTGCTGCTGGTCGCGCTGTTCAATTCCCGCGCGCGCACGGCGCATGATTTCCTGGCCGGCCTGGTGGTACTACGCGAGGTTTGACCGGTCCGCGACGCCCCTCTGGCGTACCCGCGCGGCTTGATCCATAGTGATGCGACGGGCGTCGGGGGATGCGCAGGTCGCGGCCGGCGCCCCGGGTTAGGGAAGTCGCGTCGCCGATGGATCAGGTCTCGCTGCAGCGGCCGCATTTCTTCTTCACGACGGCGCCGCTGCCCTGCCCGTATATCGCCGGGCGCCTCGAACGCAAGATCGTCACCGAGCTGGCCGGGGCCGACGCCGAGCAGCTGCACGAGGCGCTGTCCCGCGCCGGCTTCCGCCGCAGCCACTCGATCGCCTATGCGCCGGCCTGCCCGGGCTGTACCTCTTGCGTTCCGGTGCGCATCGTGGCCGGCCGCTTCGAGCCGACGCGGACCATGCGCCGCGCCCAGCGCCAGAACCGCCGCCTGGTCGCCAATCGGGTGGCGGCGCGCGCCACCGCCGAGCAATACCGCCTGTTCGCCCGCTACCAGGAGGCACGCCACTCCGGCGGGGACATGGCGCTGATGGGCTTCTACGACTACCGCTCGATGGTCGAGGACAGCCCGGTCGACACCTTCGTCGTCGAGTTCCGCGATCTCGAGGGCACGCTGCGGGCGGCGGTGCTCACCGACCGCATGTCGGACGGGCTGTCGGCCGTCTACAGCTTCTACGAGCCCGACTCGCCCTCCACCAGCCTGGGCACTTACATGGTGCTGTGGCTGATCGAGGAGGCGCTGCGCCTCGGCCTTCCCTACGTCTATCTCGGCTACTGGATCGCCGAGAGCGAGAAGATGTCCTACAAGGCCCGCTTCCAACCGCTCGAGGCGTTCGGACCGCAGGGCTGGCTGCCGCTGCGCGATCCGGGCAAGTGAGCGCCCGGCGGGCGGGCGAAGGTCCGGGCATGCGCTTCGCCGGCACCGCCACCTACATCGCCACCGAGGATCTGATGGTCGCGGTCAACGCCGCGATCGCGCTCGAGCGCCCCCTCCTGATCAAGGGCGAGCCGGGCACCGGCAAGACCGTTCTCGCGCGCGAGGTCGCCGCCGCGCTCGGCAAGCCGCTGATCGAGTGGCACATCAAGTCGACCACCAAGGCGCAGCAGGGACTGTACGAATACGACGCGGTGGCGCGGCTGCGCGATTCGCAGCTCGGCGACCCGCGCGTCGGCGACATCGCCAACTACATCGCGCGCGGCAAGCTGTGGGACGCATTCGTCGCGGCGGCCGCTCCGGTCCTGTTGATCGACGAGATCGACAAGGCGGACATCGAATTCCCCAACGACCTGCTGCTCGAACTCGACCGGATGGAATTCCACGTCTACGAGACGCGCGAGGTGGTGCGCGCCCGCCAGCGGCCGATCGTGTTCATCACCTCGAACAACGAGAAGGAGCTGCCCGACGCCTTCCTGCGTCGCTGCTTCTTCCACTACATCCGGTTCCCCGACCGCGAGACGATGGAGCGCATCGTCGCCGTCCACTTCCCCGATATCCGCCGCAGCCTGGTGCGCGACGCGCTCACCCTGTTCTACGAGATCCGCGACGTGCCGGGGCTGAAGAAGAAGCCGACGACCTCGGAACTTCTCGACTGGCTGCGCCTGCTGATGGCCGAGGACCTGCCGCCCGACGCGTTGCGCGCCAAGGACACGCGCGCCTTCATCCCGCCGCTGCACGGCGCCTTGCTCAAGAGCGAGCAGGACGTGCAGCTGTTCGAGCGCCTTGCCTTCCTCGCCCGGCGCGAGGGCCGCTAGAAGGCATGTTTCCCGGCTTCTTCCTGGCGCTGCGCAAGGCCGAGATACCGGTCTCGCTGCGCGAATATCTGACGCTGATCGAGGCGCTCGACGCCGGCATCGCCGAGCACGGGGTCGAGCGGTTCTACTATCTCGCCCGTTCGGCGCTGGTGAAGGACGAGCGCAACCTCGACAAGTTCGACCGCGTGTTCGCCGAGACCTTCCGCGGCTTCGAGGAACCGCCGCAGGGATTCGAGGAGATGGAAGCGCGCATCCCCGAGGAATGGCTGCGCAAGCTCGCCGAGCGCGTGCTGACCGAGGAGGAAAAGCGCCTGGTCGCCTCGCTGGGCGGCTTCGACAAGTTGATGGAGACGCTGCGCGAACGGCTGCGCAGTCAAAAGGGCCGGCATCAGGGCGGATCGAAGATGATCGGTACCGCCGGCACCTCGCCCTTCGGAGCCTACGGCTACAATCCCGAGGGCGTGCGCATCGGCCAGGAGGAATCGCGCCACCGCCGCGCGGTGAAGGTGTGGGACCGGCGCGACTTCCGCAATCTCGACGACAAGATCGAGCTGGGCACGCGCAACCTCAAGCTCGCCCTGCGCCGGCTTCGCCGTTTCGCGCGCGAGGGCGCCGCGGTCGAATTCGATCTGCCCGGCACGGTGGGATCGACCGCGCGCCGGGCCGGCCTGCTGGATGTGCGCATGGTGCCCGAGCGGCACAACGCGGTGAAGGTGCTGCTACTGCTCGATATCGGCGGCTCGATGGACGATCATGTGACGCTGTGCGAGGCGCTGTTCTCGGCGGCACGCTCCGAGTTCAAGCATTTCGAGCATTTCTACTTCCACAACTGCCCCTACGAGGCGATTTGGCGCGACAATCGCCGCCGCCGCGACGATGTAGTGGCGACCGCGGAGCTACTGCGCACCTATCCGCCCGACTGGAAGCTGATCCTGGTCGGCGACGCCGCGATGGGCCATTCCGAGATCGAGTTTCCGGGCGGCAGCGTCGAGCACTGGAACGAGGAGCCAGGCGCGGTGTGGCTCGCCCGCCTGGTCCGCCAGTTCCCGCGCGCCGCCTGGCTCAACCCGACGCCGGAGGCGCACTGGGAGTTCACGCCCAGCATCGGGATGATCTCCCGTCTGATGGATCAGCGCATGTATCCGCTCACGCTCGCCGGCATCGACCGCGCCACCCGCGACCTCAACCACTGAAGCGCCGCGGGCGGACGCTCAGAAGGCGATCTGGAACCGCCCGGCGACCGCGTCGATCACCGCGCCCGACGGCACGCCCGACGCGTTCTTGACGAGCGTGGTGTGCAAGTAGTCGAGCA
>JASHSH010000286.1 GCA_030040955.1 Rhodospirillales bacterium | reverse complement strand
CGATGAAGGTGGCGCGCAGGGCCACGCCCTCGATCTTGTCGAGCACGCCCAGCGCCCCGCTCAGCTCGCGCTTGATGTCGGAGAGCATGGGGAACGGAAGGTTCTTCAGGTCGGCGTGATTTTGCCGCCAGGCGAGGTGGACATACTCGCTGTCGATGCTCACGCCGTAGATCACCGCGTCGCGGTCGGCGAACTCGCCGTTCAGCTTGCCGAACGCCGCGATCTCGGTCGGACAGACGAAGGTGAAGTCCTTGGGCCAGAAGAACACGATCTTCCACTTGCCCGCGTCGGTGTTCTCGTCGATCTCCGCGAAGGCGGCGCGCGGATCGGTGGACACCACCGCCTTCAGCGCGAAGCCGGGAAACTTGTCGCCAACGGTCAACATGGTCTTGCTCCTTGCATTCGTTCGCCCCGGGATCGGGGCTTGACTGCGTGGAATATGGGCCCCATCTCTTCATCGATCCAATGAGTAATTACCTTCATAGTAATCGATCCAGTCGATGACGATCCTCCCCACCCTGCGCCAGTTCCGCCACCTGACCGCTCTCGCCAGCCACCGCCATTTCGGGCGCGCCGCCGCGGCCTGCCACGTCACCCAGTCCACGCTGAGCGCCAGCATCAAGGAGCTGGAGGGGATTCTGGGCGTCGCCCTGGTCGACCGCACCAAGCGCCGGGTGGTGCTGACGCCCGCGGGCGAGGACACCGTGCGCCGGGCCCAGCGCATCCTCGACCAGTCAGAGGAGCTGGCGCGGGCGGCCCGGTCGGCGGGCAAGCCGCTCGCCGGCACCATCCGCATGGGCGTGATCCCCACTATCGGCCCGTTCCTGCTGCCGCGCGCGCTCGGGCGTCTGCGCGCGAGATATCCGGACCTCGCGCTCTATCTGCGCGAGGACCTCACGGAGCGGCTGATCGAGCGGCTCCTGGCGGGCGAGCTCGATCTGGTCCTGCTCGCGCTGCCTTACGATACCGGCACGGTGGAGACCGTGCCCTTGTTCGAGGACCGGTTCGCCTTCTGCTGCCCGGCCGACCACCCGTTGGCCGGGGCGAAGCGGGTGCGCTCGGCCCAGCTCGCCGGCGAGAATCTTCTGCTGCTCCAGGACGGGCACTGCCTGCGCCAACATGCGCTCGCCGCCTGCGGCCTGCGCCAGACCCTGAAGATCGACCCGTTCGCCGCCACCAGTCTGCTCACCCTGGTGCAGATGGTCGACAATGGCCTCGGCACCACGCTCCTGCCCGAGCTTGCGATCGAAGCCGGCCTGCTGCGCGGGACGCGCCTGCGGACCGTACCGCTCGACGACGATTCCGCGGCACGCGAAATCGGCCTTGCCTGGCGCAAGGGAACCGGACGGCGGGAAGAATTTCTGCTGCTGGCGCGCGAGCTGCGCCGGCTGGCGGGCCGCGCGGCCGCCGACGACTAGCTCTCGGCGTCGGGGACCTTGTCCAGGATGGCCTGGACCTCGATGCACAGGCCCGGCGCCAGCTCGCCCAGGCGGCGATTGAGCCGCCACCACCAGCGGAAATTCTCGAGCGGCCGCAAGGGCCCGCCGGAGACGATGCGAAAGCCGCGCAGCTTGCGCAGGCGAAGGCCGGGCTGCCGCTCGACGGTGGCGCGCAAGCTTCGCAGCGAAAAGAACTGGAGATGGCCGCGCGAGCGGTCCGGATCGACGATGCGGTCGAGCAGCGGCACCAGGTAGCGGCGCACCGCGACCAGCGGCGTCACGAAGATCGGCACGCCGATCGCCACGCGGCCGCCGGGACGGGCGAGACGCTGGAGCGTAGCGACCGGTCCCGCGAGGCTAGGCAGATGTTCGAGTACCTGCTCGCAGACCACGTAATCGTAGGCGCCGGACGCGATCTGGCCATAGCCCTCCGTGAGATCGCCCGCGAAGAAATCCCGGTACGCGTCCCGCGCGAAGGCGATGTCGTCGCGCAGATCGGTGCCGGCAAGTTCGATATTCGCGAAGTTGGCGGTCCGCCGCAGATATAGGCCCAAAATCCCGGTGCCGCAGCCGACGTCGATCACCCGCAGCCTTCTGCCCGCGCGCGCCGCGTCTCGCGCGGCGGCCCCGATATCGGCGGCGAGCGCCTCGTAGCGCGACTGGCGCAAGCTGTAGGACTGGCTTCGAGTCGGATCGAACCCGAACGCAAGTCGCGGCTGCCCGGCCAAGCCTTCCAGCGGCAAGTGCTGCCGCGTCGCATGACGCGCGAGCATGCGCGCTAGTTAGGCCGCGAATCGCGGTCCGTCACCTTACGATTTGGAAAGCGCGCGCTACGTTACGGGTTGGAAAGAGTCGCCGGCGGCGCGCGGCAGCTCCACGCGCGCGCGAAGCCCCGGATGCGCGTTCTCCAGGCGCAGCGCGCCGCCGTGCAGCGACGCGATCGCCTCCACCAGCGACAGGCCGAGGCCGTTGCCCGGCCGGCTGCGCGCGGCGTCGAGGCGATAGAAGCGGCGCCTCACGTTGGCGCATTCTGCCTCCGGGATGCCGGGACCGTCGTCGGCGACGGTGAGCGAAACCAACCCGCCCTCCTCGCTGGCGCCGATCCGCACATGCGCGCCGTCGCCGGCGTATTTGAGCGCGTTGTCGACCAGGTTCTGCATCGCCACCGCCAGCAGATCCTTGTCGCCCACCGCGATCGGCGCGCCGTCGACTCGCGTGTCCAGGCTGGTGCCGGTCTCCTCGGCCATGGCGTCGTACAGTTCGGCGACCTCGCCGACCAGCGGGCCGAGCGGAACCGGCGCCATCGACCGCCGATGCACGCCGGCCTCGGCCTCGGCGATGGTGAGCAGCTTCTCGAACACGCCCATCAGCTCGTCGATGGCGAAGATGGCGTCGGCGGCCGCCTCGCGCAGCGATTCGGCGTCCGGCGCCATCCGCAACACCTCGTCGAGCCGCCCGCGGATGCGCGTGAGCGGCGTGCGCAGATCGTGGGCGATGGCGTCGGACACGCGCATCGTGCCGTCCATCAGCTGCTGGATGCGGTCGAGCATCAGATTGATGTCGCGGCTCAGGCGGGAGAATTCGTCCCGGTGCGCGGAGGCCGGGATGCGCGATTTCATGTCCCCGGCCATGATGGTGCGCGAAGTATGGCGGATCGCGGCCAGCCGTGTTTCCACCTGGCGCCGCACGATGGTGGCGCCGAGGAAGGCGAGCAGCATAGTCGCCGTCGCGCCCGCCGCGATCGTTTTCCAGACCAGGGACGCGATCTGGCGCAGATCCTCCATGTCGCGGCCGACGATCAGCAGATCGCCATTGTCGAGCCGCCGCGGAAACAGAAGGCTGACCGAGCGGCGCCCGACGCGCACCACCTTGGCGTCGCTGAACTGGTCTTGCGATACGGCGCCCGGCCAGGACGACAGGTTGCCGGCAAGGAATCGGCCCTGCGCGTCGGCCAGGAGATAGACCTCGGTGTCGGAATCGATGCCGTCCTCCAACAGGCGCCGGATCTCGGCCTCCACGCCGTCGCGGCCGGCCGAGGCGTAGATGCCGACCAGCCGGTCGGAGATGCCGACATACTTGGTCTCGATGCCGCGGGTGAGCACGCCGACGGTGCCGAAATAGAACATGACGGAGACGACCGCCGTCACCGTCACCATCAGCAGGCCTTGAACGAGGGCCAGGCGGAAGGAGGTGGACGCCAGCGCCGAGCGCAGCATCGCGATCCCCGGGCTCAGTCCCGGATGGTGTAGCCGATGCCCCGCACCGTGTGGATGAGCGGCTTGTCGAAGCCGCGGTCCACCTTCTGCCGCAGGCGGCTGACCATCACGTCGATCACCTTGGTCTGCGGATCGAAGCGGTAGTTCCACACCGACTCGATGAGCATGGCACGGGTCACCACCTGGTCGCGGTGCCGGATCAGGAATTCGAGGAGGTGCAGCTCCCGCGGCTGCAACGCGATCGGCTGTCCGGCCCGCTCCGCGGTGCGCGAGGTAAGGTCGAGCCGCAAATCGCCGACGGAAAGCACGGCGCGTCGTTCTTGCGTCGTCGACCGGCGGACCAGGGCGGCGAGCCTAGCCTGGAGCTCGTCGAGCGCGAACGGCTTGGTGAGATAGTCGTCGCCCCCGACGCGCAGGCCCTTGATGCGGTCGTCGAGCGCGGACAGCGCGCTCAGGATCAGCACCGGCGTGGCGTCGTTGCGCCGGCGCAGCTCGGTCAGGATGCCGAGCCCGTCGACATTGCCGGGCAACAGCCGGTCGAGCACGATCGCATCCCAGCCGCCGCCCTGGGCCAGGCGCAGCCCCTCGGCGCCGGTGGCCGCCGTCTCCATCTGGAAGCCGGCCGCGCCCAGCCCGTTGCAGATATAGCGACTCGTATCCGGATCGTCCTCGATCAGCAGGCAACGCATCGCACGACTTCTCCCCAAGCAAGTTGGGGCCGTGCCCCCTGTCAAGAATAGCAATCCGGGCCGGCTCGCGGGAATGCATTTTGAACGCCGCCCGCAACTTGCCTGACAAGCCTGCCGCCCTCACCCTAGTATGGCGGGGAACGAGCGGATCGGTCGGCAATGACTTTGCTTCAGGTGGTCGTGGGCGGGCTGCTGCTGGGCGCCGTCTACGCGCTGTTCGCCTCCGGGCTCACGCTCATCTGGGGCATGATGAACTTCATCAATTTCGCGCATGGCGAATTCGTCATGCTGGGCATGTACGCGGCGCTGCTCGTGGTCACTTGGCTGGGCGGCGGGCCCGCCCTGTTCGCGCTCGCAGCCGCCTTGGTTCTGTTCGCGCTCGGCGCCGCCATCTATTTCGGCCTGATCCGTCACGTCCTGCGCGGCCCCATGCTGGCCCAGATCCTGTCGACCTTCGGCCTCGCGCTGGTGCTGCGCTACACCGCGTTCTGGATCTTCTCGGCGAATTTCGTCTCGCTGCCGCAGACCGCGCTGTCGGGGACGCTCTCGATCGGCGGATTGCTGCTTCCCGTCCCGCAGCTCGCCGCGGGAGTCGCGGCGCTCGCGCTGACGGCCGGCCTGCATCTTCTGCTGACTCGCACCGCGGTGGGCAGCCAGCTGCTGGCGGTGGCGGAGGACCGCGAGGCGGCGATGCTGGTCGGCATCCGGCCGGACCGGATGCAGGCGCTGGCCTGGGGCCTCGCCGCGGGATCGGCCGGGCTGGCCGGCGCGCTGATGGCGACCGCCTATCCCTGGTCACCCTCCGTGGGCGCGACCTTCGGCCTCACCGCCTTCATCACGGTCACGCTGGGCGGATTCGGCAGCGTGCCCGGCGCGCTCTACGCCGGACTGATGGTCGGCGCGATCCAGGCGCTGTCGGCCTACTGGCTGGGGCCGATCTATAAGGACGTGGTCGTCTACGCGCTGTTCGTCGCCTTGCTGTGGCTGCGTCCGCAGGGCCTCATGGGGCGGGCATGAGCTCGGATCATTGGCGGCGCGCGGGTGCGGCGCTCGCCGTGGCGGCCCTGCTTGCTTATCCGCTGGCGGCGTCCAGCCCCTACTATCTCGATATCGGCGTGACGGTGCTGCTGGCCGCGATTTCCGCCTCGGCCTGGAACATTCTCGGCGGTTTCGCCGGCCAGGTATCCGTCGGACACGGGATGTTCTTCGGCGTCGGCGCCTACCTGCCGCTGCTGGTCTACACGCTGTGGGGTTGGCCGCCGATGGCCGGGATTCCGCTCGGCATGCTGCTGGCGGTCGGCCTCGCGGCGCTGATCGGCGCGCCCACGCTGCGGTTGACCGGCCACTATTTCAGCATGGCGACGATCGCGGTCGCGGAGCTGATCCGCATCCTGGTCGGCACCTGGGGACTGGTCGGCGCGGCGATCGGGTTGCAGGGACCGGCGACGGCGCGCGGCTGGTGGGACCTCACCTTCCGCGACGAGACCCCTTACTACTACATCTTCCTCGGCGTGCTGGCCGGCGTGCTCGCGCTCACGCATGCGCTGCAAGGCCGCAGGCTCGGCTACTACATGCGCGCGGTGAAGGCGGGCGAGGCGGCCGCGCGCAGCCTCGGCGTGGCCTCCCGCCGCACCAAGCTGGCGGCGCTGGCGCTGAGCGCCTCCCTCACCGCCCTCGCCGGCTCGCTCTACGTGCTGAAGACCGGCTTCGTCGATCCCGACAGCGGATTCGGCATCCTGGTATCGGTGCAGATGGTGATCGTCGCCGCTCTCGGCGGCGCGGGGACGCTTTACGGTCCCTTGGTCGGCGCGCTGATCCTAATTCCGGCGCAGAGCTGGGCCAACAGCTGGCTCGGCGGCGGCGGCTCCGGGCTCACCTTCGTGCTGTATGGGGGCATCATCGTGCTGGTCGCGCGCTTCGAGCCGGGCGGACTGTTCGAGTTGCGCCGTCGAATGCTGCGCTGGCGGCCGGAGCGCAGCCGTGCTGCTTGACGCGCGCGGCGTGACCAAGCTGTTCGGCGGCTTTCGCGCGGTCGCCGGCGCCGACCTTGCCGTCGCCGACGGCGAGATCGTCGGCTTGATCGGGCCCAACGGCGCCGGCAAGTCGACCTTTTTCCGCTGCCTCGCCGGCGACCTCGTGCCGAGCGCGGGCCGCGTGGTCTTCGACGGCGACGATCTCACCCGCGCCTCGCCCGAGGCTCATGCCCGCGCGGGCATCGGACGCACCTTCCAGGTGCCCGCCACCTTCGCCGACATGACCGTGCTCGAGAACGTGATGGTGGGCGCGTTCCTGCACCATCCCGGCGCACGCGAGGCCCGCGCGCGCGCGCGCGAGGTGCTCGACCTCACCGGCCTTGCGCCGCTCGCCGGACAGCGGGCGGGCGCGCTCGGCACTCCGGGCCGCAAGCGCCTCGAGATCGCGCGGGCGCTGGCGACCGCGCCGCGGCTGTTGCTGCTCGACGAGTGTCTCGCCGGGCTGACCCCGGTCGAGCTGCGCGACGCGATCGACCTGGTGCGCAAAATCCACCGCCTCGGCGTCACCCTGGTCATCGTCGAGCACGTGATGGAGGTGATCGTCACGCTCGCGCAGCGGGTACTGGTGTTCAACGAGGGCCACGTGATCGCCACCGGCGCGCCGCGCGAAGTGGTCGCCGATCCGGCCGTGATCGAGGCCTATCTCGGGCGCGGCTACCGCGAGCGGACGGACCCGGCGCCGTGACCGAACTGCGCGTCGAGCATGTCGAGGTGCGGTACGGCGAGCTGGTCGGCGTCGCCGATGTGAGCTTGCGCGTCGCGGCGGGCACGGCGGTCGCGTTGCTCGGCGCCAACGGCGCCGGCAAGTCGACCACCTTGCGCGCGATCGCCGGACTGGCCGCGCTGTCGGGCGGGCGCATTGCGTGGGGCGCGGACGACATTTCCGGCGGCCCTGCTTACGAGATCGTGCGTCGCGGCATCGCACTCTCGCCGGAGGGATGGCGCCTGTTCCACGGCCAGACCGTCGAACAGAATCTGCGGCTCGGCGCGACCGCGCTCGCCGACCGGACCCGGCTGGGTGCCGCGCTGGAGCGGACCTATGCGCTGTTCCCGCGCCTGGGCGAAAGGCGCCGGCAGACCGCCGGCACGCTTTCGGGCGGCGAGCGCCAGATGCTCGCGCTTGGCCGCGCGCTGATGAGCGAGCCCAAGCTGCTTCTGCTCGACGAGCCGAGCCTCGGTCTTGCGCCGGCCGCTGTCGAGGCGCTCTACGATGCGCTCGGGAGTCTGCGCCGGAAGGGTCTCACCCTCCTTCTCGCCGAACAGTCGGTGCCGCTTGCCCTCGCCATCGCCGACTATGGGTATGTCCTCCAGGGCGGACGGGTGGTGCTGGAAGGTCCGCCCGACGAGCTCGCGCGCAGCGACGGCGTGCGCGGCGCCTATCTCGGCGCTGGCGTGCCGGCGCGCTGACAGGGCCGCGCCGGAGTCGTAGGATGTATGACAAGTCGCGGGGGATGTCCGGCCCAAGTCCCGAGGGGAGAGAGACGATGAACGAATTGCTTCGCCCTGTCGCGCTGCTGTTCGCCTGCCTGGCCGTGATTCAGCCGGCGCGCGCGGCCGACGACGTCAAGATCGGCGCCATTTACCCGCTCACCGGCAATTCGGCGGGCGCCGGACAGTCGGCCAAGGACGCGGTCGAGCTGGGGGCGGAGATCGTCAACTCCCCGCATCCTGGCCTGGAAAAACTTCCGCTGGGCGCTGGCGCGGGCCTGCCCGGCCTCGGCGGCGGCAAGATCGTGCTCGACAACGCCGACCATCAGGGCAACCCGCAGGTCGGCCAGCAGCAGACCCTGCGTCTGATCACCGAGGACCATGTCGTGGCCATGCTGGGTTGCTATCACTCGTCGGTCGCGTTGGTGGCGACCGCCGCGGCCGAGCGCCAGGGCATCCCGTTCGTGATCGCCGATTCGGTGGCGCTTAACATCACCGGCCGCGGGTTCAAATGGGTGTTCCGCACCGGCCCGATCGCGCCCGACTTCGCCAAGGCCTATGCCGAGTTCCTCACCGACCTGCGCAAGGGCGGCAAGAAGATCGACAGCATCGCGGTGGTGAACGAGAACACCGACTACGGCACCTCGGTCGCGGCCAGCATCCTCGCCGCGGCGAAAACCGCGGGCATCGCCGTCGCGGCGCAGATTCCGTATGACGCGAACGGCGCCGACGTCTCCGCCCAGGTGCTCCAGCTCAAGGGGCTGAAGCCCGACGCGGTCATCTTCGTGAGCTATACGGCGGACACAATCCTCTACTTCAAGACCATGAAGAACCTCGACTATCTGCCGCCGCTGATCATCGGCGACGATGCCGGCTTTTCCGATCCGAGCTTCATCCCGAACGCGGGCCCGCTCGCCCAGGGCGCGGTCAATCGCAGCGCCTTCGACATCGGCGCGCCCGGCTCCAACAGCTACGCGATCAACCAGCTGTTCAACGCGAAGCATCACCGCGACCTCGACGACACCTCGGCGCGTTGGATGCAGGGGTTCTTCGTGCTCGCCGACGCGATCAACCGCGCCGGTTCGACCGCGCCGGACAAGATCCAGGCGGCGCTGCGCGCGACCGATCTCGGCCCCGACCGGCTGATGATCGGCTATCGCGGCGTGAAGTTCGACGAGACCGGCCAGAACACGCTGTCCGCGACCTATCTCATCCAGCTGCAAGGCGATCATTACGTGTCGGTCTGGCCCGAGGACCGGGCGACCGCCAAGCTGCAATGGCCGATGACCGGCTGGCGCCAGTAGCGGGCTGGTCAGCGCGATCGTTTGATGGCAAACTAGTTGCTCGGCCAAACGCGAGGCGCCCGCGTGACGTTGGGACGCCGGGGCGGAACAATATGCGGGGAGGAAACCGACGGCCGAGGGCGGTCGGCGGCGCGAACGGCGGCGCCGTCGGGACCGATCTCGGCGATCTCGACGGTTACATCGGCTTTTACCTGCGCATCGCGCAGGACGCCTCGTTCCGCGCCTTCGCGCGGACCGCGCATGCGCGCAACCTCAAGCCCGGCCGCTTCGCCGCGCTGGAGGTGATCGCCCGCAATCCCGGCATCGGACAGAGCGAGCTGGGCCGCGCGATCGCGCGCGACAAAT
>JASHSH010000285.1 GCA_030040955.1 Rhodospirillales bacterium | reverse complement strand
CGGGCGCCCTGCGAGAAGCCGAGCGCGCCGAGCACCGAGCGCTCGTGGCTCAGTCCGGCGAAGGCGGGCGCGAGCGCGGGGAGGACGAATTCGACCGCCTGACAGTCCCGCGCTCGGGCCAGCCGGCCCAGCTCGCGCCCGGCCGCGTCGAGCGCGGCTTCGCGCAGCGCCAAATCGGCGGCGAGCGCCAGCCCGGGTCCCGTCAGCACCGCGCCCAGGCGGCGGCGGACACGCGCGAGCGCGCACACGCCGACGATCGCGCCGCCATCGCGCAACGCAAAGGAGGCATCGTCGCTGCCCGCCTGGCGCAGATATTCCGGACGGTGTTCGAGCCAGGCCTCGGGGCACGCATCGACGAAGGCGGCCCATTCGGCCGGGTCCCGCGCCGCGAACGGCTCGATCGTAAGGCTCATCGCTCGCCGGCCTTGTCGCCCGCCCGCGCCCGACCGGACGTGGGCTTGCTGAGCAGCATGTGATATTTGCCCGGTCCGGCCGGATAGGTCTCGCGCGCCCAGGCGAAGCGCGACTCCGATCCGGGATGGCGCGCCAGCACCCCGCCGAACAGCTCCGGTTCGATGGAATATGCTCCCACCCGGCCGAGCATGCCGAGGGCGAGGCTGCGCACGAGCGCGGTCGAGCCCGATGGCGTGCGCCGCAGCCCGGAGGCGACGGGATGCGGACTTGCTCCCACCAGCAGCCGTCCGCCCGGCGCGGTCACGCGCATCGCCTCGTCGACCAGGCCGACAACGAGATCGCGGCGCGGGATGTTGATGGTCACGAAGAACATGATCACGGCGGTGAAGCTTCCGTCCGCATAGGGCAGCCGGCCGCCATCGTAGCGATCTGCCGCCAATCCCTTCGACCGCGCCGCCTCCACCATCGCCGGCGATAAGTCGATGCCGCGCGCTTGAGCGACTTGTGGCGCGAGCAGGGCGAGCAGGGCGCCGGTGCCGCAGCCGATATCGAGCAGCGAATCGCTCGGGCCCAGCCGGAGCAGCGAATCCACGTCGGCGGCGATTTCCCGATACATCGCATCGCTGGCCGCCGCCGCGGCCGAGTCGATATGCCCGGTCGCCTCGGCGTCCGAGCGCGACGCAAGCGCCCGGCGCGCGAAAAAGCGGCGCAGCCCGAGCCATTCCAGCGAAGGGCGCGCGCGCGATTCGGTTCGCTCCATCAGGTCGCGCCGTCCGCGTGACCGAACGCTTGCGCGTAGGGGCAATGCGCCAGCGCCCAGGCCTCGGCGGCCTCGCCGCGCAGACCGCGCAACGTCGCTTCGCGCATCGCTTGGCCGACCCGCAGGCCAGCGGCGTGCAGATCGATCAGCGGCCGCGGCCCGAGATGGTCGGTGGTGAGGCTCATATGGCCGGGAGCGGCGAAGCGCGCGGGCGCCACGACCAGTCCCGCGCGAAGGCAGGCGTCGCGATCCGCTCCCCCGCACAGATGCGCGATCGCGATTCCGGGATTGAGCGCGGCCAGATCGGCGGGCGCGATCTCGCCGCCCTCGCCGAGCAGCATCCGCCGCCCGACATGGTCGATCAGAAGCAGCGCATCCGCCCGGCGCAGCGCCTCCTTCGCCCCGGCGAGCGCGCCGGGCACCGCGGTATCGACGCGGACGACGCGCGCGCCCGCGCGTTCGAGCGCGCCGACGGCGAGGGCGGCGAATTCCCCGGCGCCGGCCACCACCACCGCGCCGCGCACCAGCTCGATGCCGAGTTCCCCGATCAGCCGCGCGGCGAGCGGCCCGACATAGGCGAAAATGTCGAGGTCGGGATGATGCTCGTCGGTGCCGAGCAGCGGCACGCCGAGGCGCCGGCAGGCCGCGCGGTCAACATCCTCGGCGCGGAACTCCCAGGTCTCCCACATCAGCGCGACCACCGCGCCGGGCGCGAGCCGCTCCAGCAGCGCGGCGTCGATCGGGCGCACATGGCCGAGATTGGTCACGATCTCGGCCTTGGCGAGTGCGGGATCCTCGCGCGCGAACAGCGGCACGATCCGCTCGGCCAATCCCCAGCTTGCGGCGCGCTCGCTCAGGGCGCGCGCGACCTCGCCCGCCGCGCCGAAGCGGGAATCCCGCGCCATGGCGAAGACGCGCTCCGCCCCGGACTCGGCGGCGATCAGCGGGGTGAGCTGGTAATGTCCCGTCGCGGCCTCGGTGAGAACGCAGCGTCCGCGCAGATCGAGTCCGGTGCGCGCGATCGCGTCCGCCACCAGGCGGCGAATGCGCGCCTCGGCGCCGCGCGCGAGGTGGGGGGAGGAGTGCGATTCCATCGCGGAGTCGAATGGAGCCTGCTGCGCTGCGCCCGGCCGCGCGCATCGGACGAACCCATAAGCGGGCCGTCCAAATGGGCGCGAATATTCATATCCGCCAGCAACTTGACCGGTTTCGGGCCGGATCGCAAGATGCCCGCGCATGCGCGATTTCCGGCCCGCCGACCTCTCCCGCCGACCGAGCGATGCTTGACGCGGCCGACTGGCTGCGCCGGCAACGCGCCCAGCAGCTGGTGAATTTCGGACTGATCCGCCGCCTGGCTCCCGGCGCGGCGGCGCGCGAGACCATCGCCACCTCCGAGCCCGACTTCCCCTTCCAGATCGTGGCGGACGCGTATGTCTCCGGCTTTCCCGCGATCGCGCATCTGCGCGCCGAGCGGCCCTACGACATCCTCGACGAGTCCTTCACCCATCCGGTACGGCGCCACAAGCACGGGATGGTCAAACGCTTCCTGCGCGACCTGCGTGCTAGCGAGCCGGAACGCATCGACAGCGCGCTCTGCCTCGCGCATTACTGGTCCGACAATTACTGGCACTGGCTGAACGAGAATCTGCCCAAGGCGCTGCTCGCCGAGGAGGCCGGTTTCCGCGGAATCTATCTGGTGTCGGCCGCGGAATTCGCCGCCGATTCGCTGCGCCTGCTCGAAATCGCACCCGCGCGCATCCGCGTCCACGAATCGGGAACCGTTCGGGTCGGCCGGCTTTGGGTCTCGCCCCGCCTCGACGGAGAAAGCTTGGTCCATCGCCTGGCGCTGCTGGGACGCATGCGCGCGCGGCTGCTGCGCGATATCGGATCGCCGCCCGCGCGCACCCGGCTTTACGCCTCGCGCAACCGGGGCGCGCTCGCCAGGCGCATCCGCAACGAGCCCGAATTTCAGGCGCTGATCGCGCGCTACGGGTTCCGCGAATACCATCCCGCCGAGCAGGCCTTTCCCCGTCAGGTCGCCGACTTCGCCGCCTGCGAGGCGCTGATCGGCCCGCACGGGGCGAGTTTCAGCAACGAGCTGTTCATGCCGGAGGGAGCGCTGGTGGTCGGCCTGTTCGCGCCGGGCTACATTCCGTCGGTGCATACGCTCGGCGCAGCGCGGCTGCTGCGGCACCGCTACTATCCGCTGGTTAGCCCCGTGGCGGAGGACCCATATCCCTACGGCTCCGACATCGAGGCGAACCTGGACCTGATCGAGACCACGCTGGAGCGCGAGTTGCCCGCTACTCCGGCCGGCGGTCCGCATGGCTAGGCGAGTTGCCGGCGAGCGCAGCGCGCGTTACGCCCGCTTGGTCGCCGCGATCGCCCGCGCGCTCACCGCGATTTTCGGCCGCTGGCGGCGGATTTCGGTGCTCACGCTGGTCGCGGACGGGATGGTGCCGCGCATTCCGGTCGCCACGCCGCGCGGCACCGTCACGCTCTACACGCCCTCCAAGGCCGCGGTCTATTGGGCGCGGTCGGGCTATGCCGCGGAGCCGGACACGCTGCGCTGGCTCGACGGAATTCCCCCCGGCGCCGTCCTGTGGGACATCGGCGCGAGCGTCGGAATCTACACGATGTACGCGGCGCTGCGGGGCGACGTCTCGGTCTGGGCCTTCGAGGCCAACCCGTTCACTTTCCACTGTCTGGTCGAAAATCTGCGCGCCAACGGGCTGCTGGGCCGGGCGCGGCCGTTCTGCATCGCGCTCGCCGAACGCTGCGAGAGCGGCGCGTTCTACGTCGAGAGCGCGCAGGCCGGCACGGTGGGCAACGCCTTCGGCGACGCCGGCGCGAGCACGGTGCGCGCCAGCGCCGGCGCGATCGAAATACCCAGCCTCGCCTTCTCCATCGACGGGCTGGTCGAGCTGCTCGGCCTGCCGGTGCCCACGCATGTCAAGATCGACGTCGACAGTATCGAGGACCGGATCATCGCCGGCGGGCGCAAGACGCTCGCCGATCCCAGAGTGCGCTCGGTGCTGGTCGAAATCGTGCGCGACAGGCCCGAGCACGTCGCGCGCGGGGACTCGATCGTC
>JASHSH010000284.1 GCA_030040955.1 Rhodospirillales bacterium | reverse complement strand
TTTCTCGGCGACCAAGCTCGCCTGGCTGCTCGACCATGTCGACGGTGCCCGCGCCCGGGCCGAGGCGGGGCGGCTGTTGTTCGGCACTGTCGATTCCTATCTGGTCTGGCGGTTGACCGAGGGTCGCGTGCACGCGACCGACGCGACGAATGCCTCGCGCACGCTGCTGTTCAACATCCGTACGCAGGATTGGGACGAGGCGATGCTGGCGCTGTTCCGCGTGCCGCGCACGATGCTGCCCGAAGTGCGCGACTGCGCTTCCGACTATGGATCGAGCGCCGCGTCCCTGCTGGGCGGCGCGGTGCCCATCCGCGGGGTTGCGGGCGATCAGCACGCCGCGCTGATCGGGCAAGCCTGCTTCGATCCTGGCACGGTCAAGGCGACCTACGGCACCGGCTGCTTCGTCCTGATGAACACCGGCGCGACCGCGACGCCGCCCGGGCAGCGCCTGCTCACCACCCTCGCCTACCGGATGGACGGCGCTCCGGCCTATGCGCTCGAAGGATCGATCTTCGTCGCCGGCGCGGCATTGCAATGGCTGCGCGACCGGCTCGGCGTCCTCCCGCACGCGGCGGGCGCCGACGAGATGGCGGCGCGGGCGGACCCGGAAAGCCACGTCTATCTCGTGCCGGCCTTCGTCGGGCTGGGCGCGCCGCATTGGGATCCGGAGGCCCGTGGTGCGATCTTCGGTCTCACCCGCAACAGCGGCCCCGACGAGCTGGTGCGCGCGGCTTTGGAATCAGTGTGCTTCCAGACCCGCGACCTGCTCGAAGCGATGGCGGCGGCGGGCGGCGGCGCGGCCATCTCCGTCCTGCGGGTCGATGGCGGCATGGTGGCGAGCGACTGGACCATGCAATGCCTGGCCGACACGCTCGCCACGCCGGTCGATCGCGCCTCGATCGCCGAGACGACGGCGCTCGGCGCGGCCTGGCTGGCCGGACGGCATGCCGGCTTGTGGCCCGAGAAGGCCGAATTCGCGGCTCGCTGGCGGCGCGACCGGCGCTTCGTCCCCGCGCTCGATGAAACGACACGTGCTGCGCGGTACGCCGGCTGGCGCGACGCGGTGCGCCGCACGTTGTCGCGCGGTTCCTGAGCCGGCTTCAGAGTCCGAGATAGGCCCGCGCGATGTGGGATTCGTTGCGCAGTTCGGCGGGCGTGCCCTCGGCGACGATCTGGCCCTCGTCGAGTATGTAGGCGCGCGAGGCGATTTCGAGCGCGCGCGCCACGTTCTGCTCGACCAGCAGCACGGCAACGCCGCTCGCATGGATGTCGCGGATCACATTGAACATGTCGAGCACGATGGCCGGCGCAAGACCAAGCGACGGCTCGTCGAGCAGGAGCAGGCGCGGCTGCGCCATCAGCGCGCGACCGATGGCGACCATCTGCTGCTGGCCGCCGGAGAGCGTGCCGGCCGGAGCGTCTAAGCGCGCGCCGAGCAAGGGGAACATGGCGACCACTCGCTCCATCCATTCCTTCCGGGCCGCCCGCGCCCCGCTGCGATAGCCGCCGAGCTCGAGATTCTCGCGCACGGTCATGTTGGTCCACAGGCGGCGCCCCTCGGGAACCATGGCGATGCCGCGCGCGCAGATTTCGTGCGCCGGCAGCGCGCCGATATCCGCGCCGTCCAATTCGATGCCTCCCGCGACGATGCGGATCAGGCCGCCGATCGCGTTGACCAGTGTGGTCTTGCCGGCTCCGTTCGGTCCGACCACGCAGACCAGTTCGCCCGCGCCGATGCGCAGGCTCACCCCGCGCAGCGCGGTGGCGACCCCGTAGGCCACGCCGATCTCGCGCAGCTCAAGCATCCGCGCGACCCAGATAGGCGGCCACCACCTCGGGCCGGCGCATCACCTCGCGCGGATCGCCCTCGGCGATGAGCTGCCCGTGATTGAGCACGGCGATGCGGTCGGCCACCTGCATCACCGCATGCATGACGTGCTCGACGAAGACGATGGTCGCGCCGAGCTCGCGGATGCGGCGGATGGTCGCGACGGCCTGCTCGATCTCGGCCGGCGCGAGGCCGGAGAGGACCTCGTCGAGGAAGATCAGGCTGGGGCGCGAGACCAACGCGCGGGCGAGTTCCAGGAATTTGCGCTCGTGGAGCGTGAGCTCGCCGGGCAGCGCATTCGCCTTGGCCGCGAGTCCGGCGAAGTCGAGCCAGTGCCAGGCCTCGCGCTCGGCATCGGCGCTGCCCAGCGCCGAATGGCCGAAGCGGGCCGGCAGCGCGACATTCTCGAGCACGCTCATATGCGCGAACGGCCTGGGAATCTGGTAGGTGCGGGCGATCCCGGAATGCGCGATGCGATGCGCGTCCAGCCCCGCGATTTCGCGGCCATCGAACAGGACGCTGCCGGCGTCCATGCGGTAATGACCGCTGATCAGATTGATCAGCGTGGATTTGCCGGAGCCGTTGGGTCCCACCAGGGCCAATATCTCGCCGCGGCGCAGGTCCAGATCGACGCCGTCCAGCGCGCGCAGCCCGCTGAACGATTTGGCCAGTCCCCGGATCGCGCAAATCGGCGATCCGGAGTCGCTCCCGGACGCACGAGCCGGGTGCGGACCGGCGGCCCGCTCCTCCGCCGGCCGCAGGGCGGCGCGCCGCCGGCCGAGCCGACCCAGCACGCCTTCCGGCAGGAACAGGATCACGGGGATCAGAATCAGGCCGACGGCGGCGCGTCCCAGCACTGGATAGTCGCCGGCGGTGAAGGCGTAGAGCAGCGCGGTGATGAAGACCGCGCCGATGGCGGGTCCCAGCCAGTGCCGCGAGCCGCCGAGCA
Organism: Rhodospirillales bacterium; assembly: GCA_030040955.1. GTDB lineage: Bacteria > Pseudomonadota > Alphaproteobacteria > Rhodospirillales > Magnetospirillaceae > JASHSH01. Next base: position 5,838 of record JASHSH010000284.1, on the reverse strand, counting down.
CGCTCATCAGCACCACGCTCAGCGGCACCAGGATCGAGAAGGTCTCGCCGACTGTGATGTAGGAGATGAACAGCGCATGGATGCCGCCCGCGACTCCGGCGAGCGCGCAGCCGAGCGCGAAGGCGGCGAGCTTGTAGCGGAAGGTGGGCACGCCCAGCACCTCGGCCGCGTCCTCGTCGTCATGGATGGCGAACAGGCCGAGGCCGAGCTTGGAGGCGCGCACCCACCAGGCGAGCAGGACCGTGACGACTGCCGCCAGCGCCATCAGCAGATAGAAGCTGGCCGACGGCGACGGCGTGAGATTGGGCAGAGTCACCGAATTGAGGTACACGCCCTGTCCGCCGTCGAGGGGCGTGTTCAGCACGATGGTCGCCAGCACGAAGGTGACAGCCAAGGTGAGCAGGGCGAACAGCTCACCGCGCAGCCGGCGCAAGCGGAACGCCACCGCGCCCACCGCCGCTCCCAGCGCCGCCGCCGCCAGCCCCGCCAGCGGGAGCGAAAGCAGGAACGGAACGCCGTGCGCGCCGGCCAGCGTCGCGGTGGCGTACATCCCGGCGCCGTAGAACGCGCCGTGTCCGAACGAGATATAGCCCGAATAGCCGCTCAGGATGTTCCAGGAGGTGGCGAGCACGATCCAGAGCGCGAGCAGGTACAGGAAGGAATCGTAGAATGCGGGCAGCCGGACGAAGGCCAATGCGGCGAAGGCCGCGCCGGCGGCGGCGATCCAGACCGGTGACGCCAGGCGCATGCTAGATGTTCCGTGCCCGGGCCAGCAGCACGAGAATCAGCAGCGAGAACGACACCACGGGCGCCCAGGCCGGCGCGGTGAGCGCCATGGTCACCGCCTCGCTGACGCCGATGACCAGACCGGCGATCAGGGGGCCGAGCGGCTTGCCAAGCCCGCCGATCATCACGACCGCGAAGATCACTCCGATCCAGGCGTAGATCTGCGAAGGCGCGAGCGTGTAGCTGAGCGCGAGGGCGACCCCGGCCACCCCGGCGCAGGCGGAGGCGAAGCCGGAGAGCAGCCGCGACAGCGCGTTGACGTTCACGCCGAACGCCGCCGCCATCGGCCCGTCCTCGGCGGCGGCGCGCATCGCCCGGCCGAGATCGGTGTAGCGCAGCACCGCCCAGGTGCCGAAGCACAGCGCCGCCGCCGCCGCCAGCGTGATCAGGCCGGCGACCGGAAGATAGAAGATGCCGACGCGCAGGCTGGCCGAGCCATAAGGCGATTCGAGCTTGAGGAAATCGGCCGTCCAGATCCATTGAATCACGCTCTCGATGATCACGGTGAGTCCGAACGTTGCCAGCAGCGAGCCGAGCGGGCCGACCGCGAAGCGCACGAACACCCAATGCATCCCGACGCCGAGCAGGAAGAAGGCGGGCGCGATCAGCAGCAGCGTGAGCAGCGGGTCCATGCCGCCCACACCGGACAGCTGGTAGGTCAGGTAGGCGCCGAGAAAGGCGAGCGCGAAGTGCGCCAGGTTGATCTGGCGCAGCATCCCCCAGGACAGGCTGAGGCCCAGGCCGAGCAGCGCGTACAATGCCCCGATGAAGGTCCCGGAGATCAGCGATTGCCCGATGATCGCGGGACTCGGCATCGGCGATGCGTCACTCGCCGTGCAAGGTCGCGCCGGGCGGCGCCCATTGCTTGGGCCACACGGTGACCCACTTGCCGTCCTGCACCTGCTTCACCTTGGTGAGGTCATCGCCGTAATTGTTCGGCCCGTCGAAATGCAGCTTACCCTGGATGGTGTCGACCGGATGCGTCTTCAGCCAGGGACCGATCTTGGCGTCGTCGAGGCTGTTGGTCGCCGTGACGGCCGCCTCCAGTATCTGCCAGGCGGTGAACGAGACCGCCGCCTGGGTCTCGACCAGCGTATAGGGCAGGCCGGCCTTGGCGGCGCGGTCGTTGTACTCCTTGGCGAAAGCGGCGGCGACCGGGTTGTCGGTGAACGGCGGATGCTGCTCGAAGATCGAGGCGGCGAGCGCGTTCGCGGCCAGCGGCGACTTCGCCATCGGCCCGGCGGCGGGGTACATGTAGAAGTGATAGTGCGGCACGTAGTCGATCTTCTTCAGCGCATCGAGTATCTGATTGCCTTCCAGCCCGATGGCGCCGACGAACAGAAGATCGGGGTTGGCGTCCTTCACCCGCGCGGCGATGGGGCCGAAATCCTGGGTGCCGAATTCGTATTCGAGATACAGCACCTCCTGCAGCCCGCGGGTCTTGGCAACCTCGCGCGCGCCCTGCGACATGAAATAGACCGAGGGGAACTTGCTGGCCAGAATCGCGATCGTCTTGGGCGGATGGGGCGCGGCGGCTAGGGCGTCGAACAGCGTGTTGGGGAAGGTCTTGGCCGGATCGGACCCGAGCGACCAGGCCGGGAACTGCCACTCATACTTCGCCATGCTCGGAATGCCGAAAGTGTGGTGGATGAGCACCTTGTTGTAGCGCTGCGCGACCGCCATCGCCGCCAGAATGTCCCCCGTGGCGTAAGGCCCCATCAGCAGGTCGACCTTGTCCACCGTGATCAGCTGCTCGTAGAGCGTGCGGGCGAGATCGGGCTTCGACTGGTCGTCCTTCAGCACCCATTCGACCGGCCGGCCGAGCAGGCCTTTGCCGTGATTGAGATTGTCCACATAGATCTCGCCGACGATCTTGTGGACGATCGCCGTGGCCGCAAGCGGCCCGGTCAGCGCCAGCGTGCCGCCGATGCGCACCGGATCGCCGGTCGGATCGGCTCCGGCCGGACGAAACCCGAAGGCGAGACCGAGCGCGGCCAGCGCCGCGAGCGACAGAGCCAGGCGACCGAGACGCTGCATGCTTTCCTCCCTGCGCGTCCCCGCCCCTTGCGCCGGGCTTCGCCGGCGGCCGGCGGGACGCGAATTCGTTTCCCGGCGCGCATTCTGGCATGGGGACAGGGCGAGCGGAAGGGATCGGGCGCCCGTCCGGGGCATCGAATTCGAGCTCCGGATGGGATAGAAGAATGCTCGAGGCCTACGAGAGGAAGGTCCGATCCCACCCTCCTCCGCCGGCCGTCCAGTGGGACCAGCACGGCGCATGCCCGCAGCACCGCAAACCAACGCCGCCACCCCGGCCGTCGACCTGGAGCGGCTCCTCGCCGCCGTCGACGCCGACTATCGCCGCGCCGAGCGCGACATCTTGCTGCCCCTCGCCGCTGGACTGCGCTCCCCCCTGGGCGAGCGTGCCCGAATCCTGGCAGCGGCGCGGCCGATGGTCGAGGCGATGCGCGCGGCGGCGCGCGAGGGCGGCGCGGTGGCGAAACTGCTTGGCGAATATCCGATCTCGTCGGCCGAGGGGGTGGTGCTGCTGGCGCTCGCCGAGGCCTTCCTGCGCATACCCGACTCCGCCACCGCCGACCGGCTGATCCGCGACAAACTCGGCTCGGGCGAATGGTCGCGGCATATCGGCGCCTCGGATTCGCTGCTCATCAACGCCTCGGCGGTCGCGCTGAGCATGACCCGGAGTTGGCTGGCGGCCGGCGGCGAGGAAGGGCTGTTCGGCAAGCTGGTGGCGCGCCTCGGCGAGCCGGTGGTGCGCCAGGCCGTACGCTCGGCGATGCGCCTGATCGGCGAGCAGTTCATCCTTGGGCGCGACATCGACGAAGCGCTGCGCCACGCGCGCGTGCCGGCCGCCTCCGGATTCCGCCTGTCCTTCGACATGCTCGGCGAGGGCGCCCGAACGAAATCGGACGCGAAGAAGTATCTGGATGCCTATGAGAGTGCGATCGCCGCTATCGCCGGCTGGGCACGCGGCGGCGGCAACGAGATCGCGGCCGCGCCGAGCATCTCGATCAAGCTCTCGGCGCTGCATCCGCGCTACGAGCCGACGCAAGAGGGGCGCGTGCGGCGCGAGCTCGGACCGGCGCTGCTCGACCTCGCCCGCCTGGCCAAGGAGGCCGGCATCGGCTTCACCATGGATGCCGAGGAGGCCGAGCGCCTGCGCCTGTCGCTCGACTTGTTCGCCGGCCTGGCGGCGGACCGCTCGCTTGCCGGATGGGAAGGTCTCGGTCTTGCGGTTCAGGCCTACCAGAAGCGGGCGGTATCCGTGCTGCGTTGGGTCGAGGCGCTGGGCGCGGGCAGCGGCCGGCGCATCTTCGTCCGCCTGGTGAAAGGCGCCTACTGGGATTACGAGATCAAGCGTTCGCAGGAGCGCGGCTTCGCCGATTATCCGGTGTTCACCCGCAAGGCAGCGACCGACGTCTCGTACCTCGCCTGCGCGCGGTTGATGCTCGGTTCGGCGCATATCTACCCCGCCTTCGCCACCCACAACGCGCTCACCGTGGCGACCATCCACGAATGGACCAGGGGCCGCGCCGATTTCGAGTTCCAGCGACTGCACGGCATGGGCGAAGGTCTCTACGAGCCGCTGCGCGCGGCCGGTGGTGGTCTCAACTGCCGCATCTACGCGCCCGTCGGCGGGCATACGGAGCTGCTCTCCTATCTCACCCGCCGCCTGCTGGAGAACGGCGCCAACTCGTCCTTCGTCCATCTGCTCCAGGACCGCGACACGCCGATCGAGTCGCTCCTCGCCGATCCGGTGCGCCTGGTCGAGGAGGCCGGCGGCGCGCCGCATCCGCGCATCCCGCTGCCCGCCGATCTCTACGGCGAGGAGCGCAAGAATTCCACCGGGATCGATTTGAGCGACGCGCGAACGGCCGACGAACTGGTTGTCCGCATGGCGGCGCATTGGTCGGCGCCCTGGCATGCTGCCTCGTTGATCGACGGGCTGGAAAGCGGGGATACGGTGGTTCCGCTGTTCGATCCGGCGCGGCGCGACCGCAATATCGGCGAGGCGCGGACGGCGGGCCCGGAGTCGATTGCGCGGGCGGTCGCCTCAGCGCGCGCAGCCCAGCCCGAATGGGACGCGGCCGGAGCGGCGGCGCGCGCGGGCTGCCTGCGCCGCGCCGCCGATCTGATGGAGGAATCGCGCGACGAGCTGATGGCGATCGCCGTGCGCGAGGCCGGCAAGACCATCCCCGACGCGATCGGCGAGGTGCGCGAGGCGGTTGATTTCCTGCGCTACTACGCGGCGCGGGCCGAGCGCGACTTCGCGCCCACCCCCCTGCCCGGCCCGACCGGCGAGAGCAACCAGATCGCGCTCGCCGGCCGCGGCGTGTTCGCCTGCATCAGCCCCTGGAACTTTCCGCTGTCGATCTTCACCGGCCAAGTGGCGGCGGCCCTCGTCGCGGGCAACGCGGTGGTCGCCAAGCCGGCGCCGCAGACGCCGGTGATGGCGCATCGCGCGGTGAAAATCCTGCATCGGGCGGGCGTCCCGGCCAACGTTCTGCATCTTGTACTCGGCGACGGCGCGGCGGGTGCGGCGTTGGTCGCGGATGCGAGGATCGGCGGCGTCGCCTTCACCGGCTCGACCGCGAGCGCGAAAAAGATCGCCCGCTCGCTGGTGGCCGGCGACGGGCCGATTCCGCCGCTGATCGCCGAGACCGGCGGGCAGAACGCGATGATCGTCGACTCCTCCGCCCTGCCCGAGCAGGTCACCGACGATCTGATCGCCTCGGCCTTCCTGAGCGCCGGCCAGCGCTGCTCGGCCGCGCGCATCCTGTTCGTGCAGGACGTGGTGGCCGACCGCACCCTGGAGATGCTGTTCGGCGCGATGGACGAACTGACCCTCGGCGATCCCGGCGAGCTGGCCACCGATGTCGGGCCGGTCATCGACCAGGCGGCCCAGTCCCGCCTCGCCCGTCATGTCGAGGCGCATCGCGGGCGCGTGCTGCATCGATTGTCGGCGCCCGAGGGGGGATGGTTCTTCGCCCCCGTTGCCATAGGGCTCGACGACGTCGCCGTGCTGCGCGAGGA
>JASHSH010000283.1 GCA_030040955.1 Rhodospirillales bacterium | reverse complement strand
GACATGCCCGGCGCGGTGTTCTTCGCCTGCCAGCAGCGCCATCCGCCGGAACTGTTCTGGAAGTCCGAATACCAGGCGCATCCGAACGGGGCGAAACGCGCGGTCTCGGTGACGATGAGCGCCGCGCGCCCCGCCGACTGGAGCGATTTCTTCGCCCGCCTGACCGGCGGGCCGGTGGCGGCGACGGGCGCGGGCGGAATTCTGGCCGGGCCCGAATCCGACCGCATCGCGCTGCTTTCGCCCAACGAATATGCGCGAAGGTTTCCCGGCGCCCCGCTCGACGGCGACGAATCGCCGCGCTTCCGCGCGTTTCGCCTCCTGGTCGACGACCTGGACGCGGCCCGGCGCGCGCTGGAGGCGGGCGGAGTCCCGCACCGCGCCGGGATGCAGACGATTCTGATCCCGCCTTCGGCCGCGCACGGGGTGGCGATCGAGTTCGCCGCGGGCTGAGGACGGGCGCGCGACATGCGGCGCCCCGCGTCCGGCGCTCAGTGCAGGCCGGCGCCGAGATCGCGGATGGTGCGCTCGACCAGGCGGTCGGACTGTTCCTGCGACAGCCCCTCGGCGAGGAGCTTGCGCGCCGCCGCGATGGCGAGATCGACCGCCGCCTCGCGCACCTCGCGCAGCGCGTCCGCCTCGGCCTGACCGATGCGGGCCAGCGCCTGCTGCTCGCGGCGCTTGAGCAATTCGTCGAGATCGCGCGCGCCCTCCTCGACCATGCGCTGCGCCTCGGCCCGGGCATGGGCGACCATCGCACCCGCCTCGGCCGCCGCCTCGGCCTGGCGCTTGCGTTGCGCATCGAGCAACTCCCGCGCCTCGGCATGCAGCTTCTCCGCCTCGTCGAGCCGCTGCTTGATGCGGTCGCGATGCGCGTCCAGCCCGCCGGCGATGGCGCGTCCGGCGGGACGAATAAGCAGCGCGGCGACGATCAGAAAGGCGATGGCGACCCAATTCTCGGGCTCGGTGAAGAAGCCGCCCGAGGCGGAAGCGCCGCTTTCGGCGGCCTGCGCCATCGCGACCAGCATCAGCCGCGCTCCTTGCCCGGCGCATCGAGCGCGGCGGCCACCGCGCGCGCGGCCACGCCCTCGTCGACGCGCATATCGGCGAGCCGATCGACCGTCGATTGGGCAAGCCCGGCGGCCACGCCGCGCACCTCGGCGAGCGCCTGCGCCTTGGCCCGCGCGATGCCCGCCTCGCCCGCCTTGATCTGTTCGGCGAGCTTGGCGGCCAGCGCCTTCTGCCGCGCATCCGCCTCGCGCGCGATCCGTTCGGCGGCGTCGCGGAGGATGTCGCGGGCCTGGGCGCGCGCCTCCGCCATCGCCTTCTCGTAGGCGGCGACGGCGGCCTCGGCCTCGCCCTTCAGCTTTTCGGCGCGGGCCAGATTGTCGTCGATGCGCTTCTGCCGCTCGTCGAGGAGCGCGCGGATGCGCGGCAGCGCGATGCGCGCCAGCACCAGGTAGAGAATCCCGAAGGTGACCACCAGCCAGAACAGCTGGGTCGGGTACATCGCGGTGTCGAGCTGCGGCACGGCGCCCGTCCGGCGGCTGCGGGTTCGACCGCCGCCGTCAGGAGAACAGGATCATGAACGCAACCGCGAGGGCGTAGAGCGCCACCGCCTCGACCAGGGCGAAGCCGATCCAGGTGTTGGTCTGCACCGCCGTGCGCGCGGCCGGGTTGCGGCCGACCGCCGTGATCCAGGCCGACCACACATTGCCGATGCCGATGCCGGCTCCGATCACGCCCATGGCGGCAAGACCGGCGCCGATGAACTTGGCTGCGTTGGCGTCCATTGCTCGTTCCTTTCGCAAGCAGGTGACAATGGGGGCCCGGCCCGGCCGGACCCGGTTCAGTGCATGTGGATCGCGTCGTTCAGATAGATGCAGGACAGGATGGTGAACACATAGGCCTGCAGCACCGCGACCAGCAGTTCGAGCAGGAAGATGCCGCCCATGAAGGCGATCGGCACGATCCCGAACACGCCGAGCGCGATCACGAAGCCGGCGAGCAGCTGGAGCAGCACATGGCCGACCAGCATGTTGATCGCCAGTCGCATCGCCAGGCTGAACGGGCGCGAGAGATAGGACAGGATCTCGATCACCACCAGCAGCGGCGCGACGAAGATCGGCGTGCCCTCGGGCAGGAACAGCTTGAGATAGTGCAACCCATGCTTGGCGAAACCGATCACGGTCACCCCGATGAACACGAACACCGCCAGCGCGGCGGTGACGATGATGTGGCTGGTGAAGGTGAAGGTGTAGGGGATCAGGCCGATCAGATTGCCGAACAGCAGGAACATGAACAGCGTGAACACGAAGGGGAAATATTTCCGCCCCTCGGCCCCCACCGTGTCGCGCAGCATGCCCGCGCCGCCCTGGTAGAGGATCTCGGCGACCGACTGCCAGCGTCCCGGCACCAGCGCCCGGTTTCGCATCGCGAGCACGAACAGCGCCGCGGCGAGCAGCGCGGCGGCCAGCATCACGGCGGCGGAATTGGTGAAGGAGATGTCGACCCCGCCCAGATGGATGGGCAGCAGCCGCTCGATCCTGAATTGCTCAACCGGGCTTTGCGCCATGCCGCGAACCTACTCTTCCCGCCTGTCCTCGCCCCCACTCCCGCCGGAGTCGGCTTCGCGTTCCGCCCCCGTGGAGACCCGGTACGCGTTCATGATCCCGGCCGCCGCGCCGAGGAAGAAGAACAGCACCATCAGCCAGGGCCGCGTGCCCAGCCAGCGATCCAACGCCCAGCCGATCAGCACGCCCACCAGCACGCCGGCGACCAGCTCGACGCCGATGCGCAGGCCCAGGCCCAGCCCGGCGGCGGTGCCGCCCGCCTTCGGCGCGACGCCCGCCGCTTCGGCTTCGCGCGCACGCGCCGCGCGCAACCGGGCTTCGAGATCGCCGAGTGGAGAGGAGTCCCCCGATTCGTCGGCCATTTCGCCCGCCCCGCCGCCCCAGGCGGTGGTCCCGACAAAGGCGGGCGCACCTTAGGGCGGGGTCGGGCGGGGAGTCAAGCGAGCGGAGGTGACGGATTCGCCGCCATTCCCCGCGCCTTTCACGTGGCGCGCGGCCGCTGGTTCCGTCCCGGCGCGGCCGGCCCTAGGATGGCCGTTCGCCGCCCGATCGGAGACGTCATGGCCCTCGAATTGCGACCGAACTGCGAATTCTGCGACCGCGACTTGCCGCCCGATTCCGCCGAGGCGCGCATTTGCAGCTACGAGTGCACCTTCTGCGCCGACTGCGTCGAGACCGTGCTGGCGAATGTCTGCCCGAATTGCGGCGGCGGCTTCGCGCCGCGTCCGGTCCGACCCTCGCGCGAATGGCGGCCGGGGGTTTCCGCGGGCAAGCAGCCGCCCTCCGCCAGGCGCGTGCGCGCGAAATTCACCCGCGCGGAGATCGAGGCCTTCGGCGCGCCGATCCGCGGCATCCCGCCCGAGAAACGCTGAGCGGGCGGCCCGGCCCCCTATTTCGCGGCGTCCGCGATGTTCCGCTGGAGCGATTCGAGCGCCGCGACCAGCTGCTCGCGGTCCGCCACCTGGGTCGCCGGCGGATCGCCCGAATCGGGGATGTGGCGGAGCGATTCGAGCGCGTAGCGGGCGGCGCGGCGGATCGGCGAGGGTTTCGCCTCGGCGAGTTCGGCGACGCGCGCCACCTCGTCCGCCGAGTGGAACTGGAACTGCGAGATCAGATAGGTCTCCATCAGCCGCCCGCCGGCATGGAAATACGAAGCCAGCCCTTCATCGCGGTCGCAGAGCGAATTCAGCACGCTCATCATCAGCATGCCGAGCCGCATGTCGGAGACGTTCTTGCCCTTGTCGGTGTCGGCGATGACCGCGCCGATGCTTTTGGCGTCGGAGGCCATCTCCTGGCGGAATTCGGCCCGGTCGGCCTCGTCGTCCGCCTGATCGGCATGCGCGGCGGCGGTCGCGCAGACGCTCCATAGCGCGAGCAGGACGGCGAAGCGGATGCGGCGGTCGGACATCGGCGGGCCTGGTTCCCGGGCGGGCGCAGGCTCACGCCATGACCCGGCCGCTGTCAATACGCGCGCCGATCCGCCGCCTGCGCGATCCCTTCGCTTCCCGCCGGGCCGCCGCGCCGGTCCGCGACATGAAACGGTCGGGGCCGATCCGCGACGCGGATCCGATCGAGCCGGCGGCCGGGCGCGGCTAGTTCCGGCTCTTGTCGACCAGCTTGTTCTTGGCGATCCAGGGCATCATGCCGCGCAGCTTCACGCCAACCTCCTCGATCGGCTGCTCGGCGGCGATGCGGCGGAAGGCCTTGAACGAGGGCTGGCCGGCCTTGCACTCGGCGATCCATTTGGTGGTGAAGCGTCCGGTCTGAATGTCGGCCAGGATGCGCTTCATCTCCGCCTTCACCTCGTCGGTGACGATGCGCGGGCCGGAGGTGTAGTCGCCGAACTCGGCGGTGTTCGAGATCGAGTAGCGCATGTTGGCGAGCCCGCCCTCGTAGATCAGGTCGACGATCAGCTTCACCTCGTGCAGGCACTCGAAATAGGCCATCTCGGGCGCGTAGCCCGCCTCGACCAGCGTCTCGTAGCCGGCCTGGATCAGATGGGTGAGGCCGCCGCACAGCACCACCTGCTCGCCGAACAGGTCGGTCTCGCATTCCTCGCGGAAGCTGGTCTCGATGATGCCCGAGCGCCCGGCGCCGATGGCGGAGGCGTAGGACAGGCCGAGCTCGAGCGCGTTGCCCGAGGCGTTCTGGGCCACCGCGACGAGCGAGGGCACGCCGCCGCCGCGCAGATATTCGCTGCGCACGGTGTGGCCGGGGCCCTTGGGCGCGACCATGAACACATCGAGGTCGGGCCTGGGCTCGATCAGCCGGAAATGGATGTTGAGCCCGTGCGCGAAGGCGAGCGCGGCGCCCTGGCGGAGATTGGCCTTCAGGTCATTGTTGTAGAGATCGGCTTGCAGCTCGTCGGGCGCCAGGATCATCACCACGTCGGCCCATTTGGCGGCCTCGGCGGGCGCGAGGACGCGCAGCTTCTCGGCTTCCGCCTTCTTGGCGCTGGCCGAGCCCGGGCGCAGCGCGACCGCCACCTCCTTGACCCCGGAATCGCGCAGGTTCAGCGCATGGGCGTGGCCCTGGCTGCCATAGCCGACGATGGCGATCTTCTTCGCCTTCACCAGATTCACGTCGGCGTCCCGGTCGTAATAGACGCGCATCCGATTCGCTCCTTCGGTCCCCGTGCTTGGCGATGATTTGCCGCCCGCCGGCGCGGGCGGCGCAAGGCTTAGAACGGTTCCGGACCGCGCGCAATGGCGACCACGCCGGTGCGCGACACCTCGATCAGCCCGAGCGGCTCCATCAGGCGGATGAAGGCGTCGAGCTTGTCGGGCGAGCCGACGATCTCGAACACGAAGGACTCGTTGGTCGAGTCGACCGCGCGGGCGCGGAAGATGTCGGCGATGCGCAGGCTCTCGACGCGCTTGTCGCCGCCGCTCGCCACCTTGACCAGGGCGAGTTCGCGCTCGACCGCGGGGCCCTCGATGGTGAGGTCGGCGACGCGGTGCACCGGCACCAGCCGGCCGAGCTGCGCCTTGATCTGCTCGATCACCATCGGCGTGCCCGAGGTGACCACGGTGATGCGCGACAGCCGCTCGCGCGGATTGACCTCGGCCACCGTGAGGCTCTCGATATTGTAGCCGCGGCCGGAGAACAGGCCGATGACGCGCGCCAGCACGCCGGCCTCGTTGTCGACCAGGACCGCGATGGTATGGCTGCGCGCCTCCGCGGCGGCGGGCGGCGCGGGCGGCTTCTCGGGCTCGCGCTTGCTCATACCAGCACCATCCCGTCCTCGGAGCCGCTCGGCGCCGCCTTCTCCTCGGGACCGAGCAGCATCTCGTTGTGCGCCGCCCCGGCCGGGATCATCGGGAAGCAGTTCTCCGCCGGATCGACGCGGCAATCGACGATCACCGCGCGCGGGGTCGCGATCATCTCGGCGATCACGCCGTCGACCTGGTCGGGACGGTCGGCGCGCAGGCCGACCGCGCCGAAGGCCTCGGCCAGGCGGACGAAGTCGGGCAGCGCGGCGGAATAGCTTTCGGAGTAGCGGCCGCCATATTGCAGCTCCTGCCACTGCCGGACCATGCCCATATACTCGTTGTTCAGGATGAACAGCTTCACCGGCAGCCGGTACTGGGCGACGGTCGACATCTCCTGGATGTTCATCATGATCGAGGCCTCGCCGGCGATGTCGATCACCAGCGCATCGGGATGCGCGACCTGCACGCCCATCGCGGCCGGCAGCCCGTAGCCCATGGTGCCGAGCCCGCCCGAGGTCATCCAGCGGTTGGGCTGGTCGAACTTGAAGAACTGCGCGGCCCACATCTGGTGCTGGCCGACCTCTGTGGTGATGTAGAGATCCTTGCCGCGGGTCGCCTCGTACAGCCGCTGGATCGCGTATTGCGGCTTGATCAGCTTGTCGGAGGGCGCATAGCGCAAGGAATCCTTCGCCCGCCAGCGGTCGATCTGCTTCCACCAATCCTTGAGCGATTTCGACTCGTGCGCGCCCGCATGGTGCGCGGTCCAGGCGGTCAGCATGTCGTCGAGCACCGAGGCGCAGTCGCCGACGATGGCGACGTCGACGGGCACGTTCTTGTTGATCGAGGACGGGTCGATGTCGATCTGGATCTTGCGCGAGTTCGGCGCGAAGGCGGAGAGCTTGCCGGTGACCCGGTCGTCGAAGCGCGCGCCGACCGCGATCATCAGATCGCAATCGTGCATCGCCATGTTCGATTCGTAGGTGCCATGCATGCCGACCAGGCCGGTCGAATGCTCGTCGGTGCCGGGGAACCCGCCCAGGCCCATCAGCGTCTGCGTGCAGGGGAAGCCGGTGGCGCGCACCAGACGCGTCAGCAGCGAGGCGGCGCGCGGCCCCGAATTCACCACGCCCCCGCCGATATAGAACAGCGGCTTCCTCGCCTCCGCCATCAGGCCGCAAGCCTTGGTCACCGCGCGCGGATCGCCCTTGGTCTGCGGACGATACGAATGATGTCCGATGCGCGACGGACCCTGATACGGGCCGGAAGCGACCAATATGTCCTTGGGCAGGTCAACCACCACCGGGCCGGGACGGCCGCTGCGCGCGACATAGAAGGCCTCGTGCATCACCTGCGCGAGGCGGCCGATCTCCTTCACCAGGTAATTGTGCTTGGTGCAGGGCCGCGTGATGCCGGTGGTATCGGCCTCCTGGAACGCGTC
>JASHSH010000282.1 GCA_030040955.1 Rhodospirillales bacterium | reverse complement strand
AGCTCGCGCACCGGCTCCAGCGTGGCATAGGGAATCAGCAGCTCCAGGCGGCCGCCGCGATCCTCCATGTCGATGCGCAGCTTGGCGACGATGGCGGCGTTCGAGGGACGCGAGATGGTGGCGAAGCGCGGGTTGGTCTCGAGGCGGTCGAAGCGGAAGGTGACCGGGGACAGCGGATCGAAGGCCGAGGACAGATCAGCCAGCACGACGTGGACCATGCGCTCGACCAGATTGCGCTCGATCGTGGTGTAGGGACGGCCCTCGATGCGCATCGCCGCGGTGCCGCGCCGGCCGCCGAGGAGCACGTCGACGATCGAGTAGATCAGCGACGAGTCGATGGTGAGCAGGCCGAAATTGTCCCACTCCTCCGCCTTGAACACGGCCAGCATCGCCGGCAGCGGGATCGAGTTCAGATAGTCGCCGAAGCGCAAGCTGAGGATATTGTCGAGCGAGACCTCGACATTGTCGGAGGTGAAGTTGCGCATGCTGGTCGACATCATGCGCACAAGGCGGTCGAACACCACCTCGAGCATCGGCAGGCGCTCGTAGGAGACCAGCGCCGAATTGAGGATGGCCTGGATGCCGCCGCGGTCGCTCTCGCCCTCGCGGGCGTCGTCGAAGCCGAGGAGGGAATCGATCTCGTCCTGATTGAGCACGCGGGTCGAGCCGCCGGACGCGCCGGCGCCGTCGGCGAAGCCGCCCTGCGCGGCCGCGTTCTGGCCGAGCATCTGCTCCCATTCGGACGCCTGCTCGGCCTCGCCTCCCCCGCCGCCGCCGTTGCCGCGCCCGTTGCCGCCGCCGCTTACCGCCGCGTTGAGGGCGTCGTCCAGGCTCGCGCTGTCATCGGCCATGGCGGTACATCCGGATCATTGCACCAGCATTTCCTTGAACAGCACGTCGGCCACCTTGGCCGGCTTGACCGCCGCGTTCACCCGCGCGAGCAGTTCCTCGCGCAGCCTGAGCATGCCGGCCGAACCTTGCAGGTCGTCGACGCGCAGCTCGCGCAAGTATACCTGAAAATTGTCGATAATGCGCGGCATCACCGCCTCGATCTTCGGCACGTCGAGCGGATTGGCGAGTTCCAGGCTGACGCGGATCTTGAGGAAGCTCTGCTTGCGCCCCGGGGCCGCGCTGTTCAGGTTCACCAAAAGCTCGGGCATGTCGTAGAACACCGCTTGCGTGCCGGCCGGGACGGCGGGCGCGGCGGCGGCCGGCGGCGGCGGTTTCGAGCCGTGGAACAGCTTGAGCAAGGGATCGAGCAGGCCGCCGAAATAGGCGCCGACCGCGGCGAGCACGATCACCAGGACCGGAACCGCGATGAACAGCAGCAGGCGTCGCCGCCCGCCGCCGCCGCTCGGCATCCCGCCTTCGTCGCCGCCCGCGCCTTCTTCGAAATCTTCTTCGAGGTCTTCGGCCATCTCTTCCCATCCCGTCGGGCCGGGACGCCGGCAGCCGGATCAGGTCGTTGGCGAATCTAGGGCGGGTCCGTTAACAAGTCATTGACGGAACACGGGGCTTTGCCGCTCCCGTTCCGCGCCCCCGAACGCGCCGCCACGATAACAACCGCTCCCCGGACGGGCAATAACTGCCCGGCACCTCCTGCCATTTCGATCCCGGCCCCGGATTCGAGGCGGTTTGGCCGGCTTTCCCGCAACATATTGACGACACAAGTCGGATTCGACGCTTTCCCGGTCTGGCACGGCGCGTGCAGTCCACGGGTCGCGCCGGCAGTTCCGGCGCACCGAATGGGAAGTCGAGCACGGGTAAGCGGTTCATGGAAAACACCTCCTATATCGCGCTGTCGCGGCAAGCCGCGCTGTGGCGCCAGATGGAAGTGGTGGCCAACAACATGGCCAACGCGAACACGCCCGGCTTCAAGACCGAGCAGATGATGTTCACCTCCTATATGAGCAAGACCAAGAGCGAGAACACGCCGTTCGGCTACCGGCTCGCCTTCGCGCAGGACATCGGCGTCCTCCACGACACGTCCGAGGGCGCGCTGACCCAGACCGGCGACCAGCTCGACGTGGCGATCCACGGGGCGGGCTACTACACCATCGATACGCCGGCCGGCCCGCGCTACACCCGCGACGGCCATTTCCAGCTCGACGCCAACGGCATGATGGTGACCAGCGCCGGCTATCCGCTGCTCCAGCAGAACGGCAATCCGATCGTGTTCGCGCCGACCGAGACCGACATCACCATCGCCAGCGACGGCACGGTGTCGACCGAGAACGGGGTGATCGGCCAGATCGACGTGGTCGACTTCCCCAACGAGCAGGACCTGACCCCGGCGGGCGACGGCACCTACCAGACCACGGCGCAGGCGAGTCCGGTCGCGCATCCCAACCTGGTGCAGGGCATGCTCGAGGAATCCAACGTCAATCCGGTGGTCGAGATGACCGGGATGCTCAACATCCTGCGCAGCTACGAGAACGTGATGAACATGATCCAAGGCGAGCACGACCGGCAGATCAAGGCCATGGACGCGCTGTCCGAGGCCCAGCAGCAGCAATCGTGAGAGTCGAGCGTTAGGCCCAAGGCTTAGAAGGGATCCGCAGTCATGATGTCGATGGATATCGCCGCCACGGGCATGCAGGCCCAGCAGACCAACGTGGAGGTCATCTCGAACAACATCGCGAACATGAACACGACCGCCTATTCGCGCCGGCGGCCGCAGTTCAGCGACCTGCTGTACGAGAACCTGAAGCGGGTGGGCACCAACTCGTCGGACAACAACACGATCGTGCCGACCGGCATTCAGATCGGCCTCGGCGTGCAGACCAACGGCGTCTACCGCCTCACCACCGAGGGCAGCCTGGTGAGCACCGACAACACGCTCGACACGGCCATCCAGGGCCGCGGCTATTTCCAGATCCAGCTGCCGACCGGCGAAATCGCCTACACGCGCGACGGCTCGTTCCAGCTGAGCTCGACGGGCCAGATCGTGACCCAGGACGGCTACACCGTGCTGCCCGGCATCATCGTGCCGACCAACGCCACCGGCGTGACCATCAACACCTCGGGCCAGGTCTCGATCACGCTCGACGGCCAGGTCACCCCGGCCATCGCCGGCCAGTTCCAGACCGCGATCTTCCCCAACGAGGCCGGCCTGGAGGCGGAGGGCGACAACATCTACCTGCAGACCGCGGCCTCGGGCACCGCCTCGACCGGCGCGCCCGGCTCGCCCGGCTTCGGCACCATCCTGCAAGGCTATCTGGAATCGTCGAACGTCAACGTCGTGACCGAGATCACCGACCTGATCAGCGCGCAGCGCGCCTACGAGATGAACAGCAAGGTGATCCAGTCCTCCGACGAGATGATGCAGACCGTGACCCAGCTGAAGTCGTGAGAGTGGAGGAATTCGCGCCATGACCGTGCTCCGCCCCCTGCTCGCCGCCGCCGCCCTGATCGGGCTGGCCGCGACCCTCGGCCCGGCGCCCGCGCGCGCCGAGGCGCTGCTGCGCCCGAGCGTGGTGGTGGACGGCGACGAGATCCATCTCGGCGACATTTTCGAGAATATCGGCGACAAGGCCGGGGTCGACGTGGCGCGGGCGCCGGAGCCCGGGCATCGCGCCCTGGTCGACGCCGACTGGCTGCACCACGTGGCCGAGATGAACGGGCTCGACTGGAAGAGCGAGGATCCGTTCCTCGAGCTGGTGATCGCCCGCAACGGCCAGACCATTCCGCGCCAGCGCATCGAGCACGAGCTGATGGCGGCGCTCGCCGCCCAGGGCATGCCCGAGGGCTCGCAGATCGTGCTGTCGAACCGCGACCTCCAGGTGGTGGTGCCGGTGGACGCCTCGACCACGATCGCGGTGCGCGACCTGTTCTACGACCAGGCCGGCAAGCAGTTCTCCGCCGTGATCGAGGCGGGCGCCGAGGACCAGGCGTCGGTGCGGGTGCCGGTGACCGGCCGCGTGGTCGAGACCATCGAGGTGCCGACGCTCGCGCATACCATGAATCGCGGCGAGACCTTCGCCACCCGCGACCTCGCCTTCGTCCGCATGCCGGTGGACAATCTGCGCCGCGGCACCATCACCGACGTCGACCAGATCATCGGCATGGCGGCGCACACCGCGCTGCGCGCCGGCCAGCCGGTGACCGAGGCCGACTTGCAGAAGCCGCTCGCGGTGACGCGCGGCGCGATGGTGGTGATGACGCTGCGCGCCGGCGGAATGACGCTGACCGCGCAGGGCCGCGCCATCGATTCGGGCAGCGTCGGCGACATCATCCACGTCGCCAATTCGCGCAGCAACATGACCCTGACCGCGCGCATCGACGGGCCCAACCAGGTGACCGTCGAGGAGGGCTCGATGCCGCAGCCCGCGCCCGGTTCCGTCGCCGCCAACTGAGGGGGAGCACGCACAGAATGTCCAGCCTCCGCCAGCACCTACTCCGCGCTTCCGCGCTGGTCGCGACCGCGCTCGTGGCCAGCTGCAACATGCTCGACCGCCTGTCCGAGGTGGGCGAGCCGCCCAAGGTCTCGCAGATCGACGACCCGACCAAGCAGCCGGGCTACAAGGCGCTGAGCATGCCGATGCCGGCGCCGGTCGCGCCGCAGTCGGGAACCAACTCGCTGTGGCGTCCGGGCGCGCGCGACTTCCTCAAGGACCAGCGCGCGGCCAATGTCGGCGACATCATCACCGTCGAGGTCAACATCGCCGACACCGCGAGCCTGAAGAACGACACCAACGCGGTGTCCGCCAATTCCGACACCGCGCTGCCCAACTTCACCTTCTTCGGCTACGAGAACAGCCTGAAGCACGTCCTGCCCGGAACGGTGAACCCGGCGAACCTGTTCACCTTCGGCTCGACCAGCACGGTCAACGGCACCGGCACCATCACGCGCCAGGAGACGGTGACCATCAACATGGCGGCGACCGTGATCCAGCGCCTGCCCAACGGCAACATGGTGATCTCCGGCTCGCAGGAGCTGCGCGTCAACGACGAGCTGCGCCAGCTTTCGGTGCAGGGCGTGATCCGGCCGCAGGACATCGCCTCGACCAACACCATCTCGTCGGATCAGATCGCGGATGCCCGCATCGTCTATGGCGGCAAGGGCACCCTGTCCGACATCCAGACGGCGCGTTGGGGCCAGCAGATCTGGGATACGCTGTCGCCGTTCTAGGGTCGGCCAGAGGCGGCCAACGCGTCCGCGTTGGCCTCGCTCAAACGCCGCGCGGGCTTGGCGCCCATCCCACCAAGGCGGAAGCGGCCGCGCGCTTGCCCGAGCGCGGACGCGGCGCCGGGCGCCTAATCGTCGCGGTGGGTACGCTCCAGGCGCTCATGGCGCTCCTGGGCCTCGACCGAGAGGGTGGCGATCGGGCGCGCCTCGAGCCGGCGGATGCCGATCGGCTCGTGGGTCTCCTCGCAATAGCCGTAGCTGCCGTCCTCGATGCGCAGCAGCGCGGCGTCGATCTTGGCCACCAGCTTGCGGGCGCGGTCGCGGGTGCGCAGCTCGAGCGAGCGGTCGGCCTCGGCCTGGGCGCGGTCGGCGATGTCGGGCTCCTGCAAGCCGCCCTCCTGGAGGTGGCTCAGCGTCTCGTCGGATTCGCGCATCAGGTCGGCCCGCCAGCCCTGCAGCTTGCGGCGGAAATACTCGCGCTGGAATTCGTTCATGAAGGGTTCGTCCTCGCTGGGACGATAGTCCGCCGGCAACGTAACGGTCATCCATGCACCACGGTCCTGGCCCGAACGCGGCGGAATATACGCATCGGACCCCGGTCCCGCAACAGCCGAATCGCGGCCAATGACGGGCATTTCCGGCGCCCGGGCGGGCGCGGCGAGTCTCAGGTGGAGCGGCGGGAAAGCTTGGCCAGCTCGACCTCGGCGCGCAGCTCGATTTCGCCGAGCAGCGAGCTGAGGCGGGGGTCGGCGACCTGGTCGCGGCGCGAGCGCACCATCTGGGCGAGCGCGATCAGCTTGTCCTTGGGGATCGAGCCGATCAGCAGCGCGTGGCGCAGCTCCTCGAGCCGGTCGAGTATGTCCTCGCCGCGGCGGACCAGGCGCTTGCGCGCCGCCGTTTCGGCATCGTCGCCGACCGCCTGGGTGGCGAGGAGGGCATCGACCGAGGCGACCGCCGCCGGGGCGTCGATCGAATGCGTCTCGGCGGGCGCGTCCGCTCCCTCGCCCAATTGCTCGGCGAAGGATGTGTCCTTGGATTTGTCGGCCTTGCCGGCGCGCTTGACCTGCGCTGGGCCCGACGTGCCGCCGACACCGGAGACCTTCATGCCCACCCGATCCGCGTCCAGATACGATGCGCGACAGTATACTCCAGCCCGAATGGTTGAAAGCGGGTTAACCCCCGCGGCCCCACTCCGGCCCGCGCGCCGGGTTGGGGAAGAAATTGCCGCCCGCCCGGGACTGGTTTGCCGCCGCGCCCCCTTCGCTTGATTCTAGCACTCTGAAATCGCTCGCGAATTGTCTGGCACGTAGTTCGCATGACCGGGGCGTCGATCAGACCGGCGTAGGCCCGAAGACCGCGCCGATTTGCGAGAGGACCCAATGAACCGCGCCCACCCGGCCCCCCTCCTCGCCCGCCTCGGCATCCTGCTGCTCGCGCTTTGCGCCGCCCTGCTGCCCGCCGCGCCGGCCGCCGCCATCTCGCGGGTGAAGGACGTGGCCGATTTCGAGGGCGTGCGCGACAACATGCTGATCGGCTACGGCCTGGTGGTCGGCCTCGACAATACCGGCGACAACGTCCAGAACGACGCCTACACGCTGGCCTCCCTCGAAGGCATGCTGGAGCGGCTGGGCATCTACACCGCCGACCAGAAGCAGTTCATGCTGCCGAAGAACGTCGCCTCGGTGATGGTGACGGCCAAGCTTCCCGCCTTCGCCCGCCAGGGCAGCACCATCGACGTGACCGTGAGCTCGATGGGCGACGCCACCAGCCTGATGGGCGGCACGCTGCTGGTGACGCCGCTGATCGCCGCCGACGGCGAGGTCTACGCGGTGGCGCAGGGCCAGCTGACCATCGGCGGCTATTCGGCGCAGGGCCAGGCCGCCAGCGTGACCAAGGGCGTGCCGACGGCGGGACGCATCGCCAACGGCGGCATCGTCGAGAAGGAAGTCGCCGTCGAGATGGCGAAGCTCGAGTCGGTGAACATCGCGCTGCGCAATCCCGACTTCACCACCGCGCGGCGCATCGCGCAGGCGATCAACTCGTATCTCGGCACCGAGGTCGCCAACCCGACCGATCCCGCCACCGTGCGCATGGGCGTGCCCGAGCAGTACCGCGGCAACCTGGTCGCGCTGATCACCGACATCGAGCAGCTCCCGGTCGAGCCCGACCAGACCGCGCGGGTGGTGATCGACGAGCACACCGGCACCATCGTGATGGGCAACAACGTGCGCATCAGCACGGTGGCGATCGCGCAGGGCAACCTGACCATCCGCATCACCGAGACGCCGCAGGTCTCGCAGCCGGCGCCGTTCTCCACCACCGGCACCACGGTCACGGTGCCGCGCACCGAGATCAACGTCGAGGAGGGCCAGGGCAACAAGATGAGCGTGCTCGGCGCCGGCGTGACCTTGCAGGAGCTGGTCAACGGGCTCAACGCGCTGGGCATCGGCCCGCGCGACCTGATCAGCATCCTGCAGGCGGTGAAGGCGGCCGGCGCGCTCCAGGCCGAGATCGAGGTGATGTGAGATGAGCACCGCGGCGTTCCTCGGCGCCACCGCGACCGCCGCGGTCCAGCAGGGCCAGCAGGCGCCCAAGGCCGGCAAGGGCGCGACGCTGGCCCAGGCCAAGAAGACCGCGCAGGATTTCGAGGCGTTCTTCGCCTCGCAGATGCTGGAGCAGATGTTCGCCGGGGTGAAGACCGACAGCATGTTCGGCGGCGGCAACGGCGAGGACATGTTCCGCTCGCTCCTGCTCGACGCCTACGGCAAGCAGATCGCGCAGCATGGCGGGCTGGGCATCGCCAATTCGATCGTCGCCGGCCTGGTCTCGCATCAGGAAGTCGCGCAGTGAGCCTGCCCCCGCCGCCCGCGCGCAAGCC
>JASHSH010000281.1 GCA_030040955.1 Rhodospirillales bacterium | reverse complement strand
GGGGCCAGGATCGTCGACTCGGCGGCGGCGCTGGGCGGCTGCGACATCGTCTTCACCATGCTGGGCGGGCCGGCCGACGTGATCGAGGTGGTGGCCGGATCGGGCGGCATCCTGTCCGGCGCTACCCGTCCCCGGCTGATCGTCGACTCGACCACGATCTCGATGGACGCGGCCAGGCAGGTGCGCGCCGCCGCCGCGGCCAAGGACAGCGCGCTGCTCGATGCGCCGGTGAGCGGCAATCCCTGGGTGGTCGAGGCCGGCAGGCTCACGCTGGTGTGCTCCGGAGCGCGGGCGGATTTCGACCTCGCCAAGCCTTATCTCGATCTGATCGGGCAGAGCGCGACCTATGCCGGCGAGGGCGAGCTGGCCCGCATCGTGAAGATTTGCCACAACACCTATCTCGGCGTGGTCATCCAGGCGCTCGCCGAGATCACGGTGCTGGCCAACAAGGCGGGCGTGCCGCGCCATGCGCTGCTCGAATTCATCAACGCGAGCGTGCTCGGCTCGCCCTTCAGCCGCTACAAGAGCCCGGCGCTGGTCAATCTCGACTTTCACCCGACCTTCACGCCGCCCTTGCTCCAAAAGGACATGGACCTGGGCCTGGCCGCCGCGCGCGAGCTGCACGTGGCGATGCCGGTGGCCACCATCGCGCGCGAGATGGTGCAGAACCTGGTCGCGCGCGGCTACACCGACTGCGACTTCGCCGCCATCATCGAATTGGAGGCCGAGGCCTCGGGTCTCAAGCTCTCGCCCGAGAATGTGAAGGTCGACCGCGGCGTATGAGCGCGCCCGCGCCCGACGGCGGCTTGACGCCGCCCGCGCCCCTGCTGGCACAATGCGCCGGAGCGAGGGAATCGCGATGCGCATAGTTGTGATGGGCGGCGGGGTGGTCGGAGTCACCACCGCCTACGAATTGCTGAAGGACGGGCACGATGTGGTGTTGGTCGAGCGCCGGGCCGATGTCGGGCTCGACACCAGCTGGGGCAATGCCGGCATGGTCGCGCCCGGCCATTCCTTCGCCTGGTCCTCGCCGCGCGCGCCCTGGATACTGCTCAAGTCGCTGTTCGCCAGGAACCAGGCGCTGCGCTTCCGTCCGACCGCCGATCTGCGTCAGTGGAGCTGGTCGCTGCAATTCCTCGCCCAGTGCACCGAAGAGCGCGCGGCGCGCAATACCCTGCGCAAGCACAAGCTCGCCGTCTATTCGCAGAAGGTGCTGGGCGAAACGGTGGCGGCCGAGCGCATCGACTACGACCGCAATCAACGCGGCATCCTGTATCTCTATCAGGATCCCGCGCTGCTCGAGGCGGGGATTCGCCACATGAAGATTCTGGCCGACGACGGGCAGGAGGTGCGCGCGCTCGACCGCGCCCAGGTGCTCGCGCTCGATCCCGCGCTGGCCGGCACCAGCCGCAAGATCGCCGGCGGCGTCTATTGCCCCACCGACGAGACCGGCGACTGCAACAAATTCACCCAGGCGCTCGCCCGGGTCTGCCAGTCCCGCGGCATGGAGCTGCGCGCCGGCACCACGATCCGCGCGATCGAGACCGATGGGACGCGGGTGAGCGGCATCGCCACCGACAAGGGAAGGATCACCGCCGACGCCTATGTTCTCGCGCTCGGCGCCTACGCGCCGCTGCTGGCCGGGCGCATCGGGTTGCGCCTGCCGATCTATCCGGTGAAGGGATATTCGCTCACCGTACCGATCGGCAACCGCACCGCGCCGCCCACCATCGCCTCGGTCGACGAGGAGCGGCTGGTCGCCATCACCCGCATGGGCAACCGCGTGCGCGTGACCTCGACCGCCGAGTTCGGCGGTTATGACGCGTCGCACCGGCCATCCGACTTCGACAATATGCGCTCCGTGGTGCGCGAACTGTACCCGGAGGGCGGCGACTACGACCGAGCCGAGATGTGGGCCGGTCTGCGGCCGATGACACCGGACAATCTTCCGGTTCTCGGCCGGCGGCGCCACGCCAATCTGTTCGTCAATGCCGGCCACGGCCATGTCGGCTGGACCATGTCGCACGGGACCGGGCGGATCACCGCCGATCTGATCGCCGGCCGCCGGCCCGCGCTCGCCGGCGATCTGCCCGGCCTCGCCGAGGCGGCCTGACATGGTCGCGTCCCCGGCGGAGACCCGCGCCCCCGCGGCCGTTCCCGGTCTCGATCTGCCGGCGCTGCCCTATCGCATGGATGAAGGCGTGGCCGCGCGCGCGGCGATCGGGCTGCTGGTGCTCGCCACCGACCAGACCATGGAATACGAGTTCCGCCAGGTGATGACGATCCCGGGCGCCGCGGTCTATGCGACCCGCGTCTACAACGATGCCGAGATAACCCTGGAGACGTTGCGGGCGATGCGGCCGTTGATCGCGCCGGCGACCGCGCTGATCCTGCCCGATCTGCGGCTCGACGTGATCGCCTTCGGTTGCACCTCGGCGAGCATCGCGCTCGGCGAGGAGACCATCTTCGCCGAAATCCGCAAGGCGCGCCCCGCCATCGCCTGCACCACGCCGGTGACCGCGGCGCTGGCGGCGTTCCGCGCGTTCGGCGCGCGCCGGATCGGCGTGCTGACTCCCTATTCGGCCGAGGTGAATGCGAACGTGGCGCGCTATCTCGAGGGGCGCGGAGTCGAGGTCGCTTCGTTCCGCAGCTTCTGCAATCCGGACGACCGGCAGGTGGCCCGCATCGCGGTCGCCTCGATCGCCGCCGGCATCCGCGAGGTGGCGCGCGGCCGCGCGCTCGACGCGGTGTTCGTCTCCTGCACCAGCCTCCGCCTGTGCGAGGCGGTGGCGGAGATCGAGGCCGAGGTCGGCCTGCCCGTCACCTCCAGCGACCATGCGCTCGCCTGGCACAGCCTGCGCCTGGCCGGCATCGCCGATCCCCTGCCCGGACTGGGCCGGCTGTTCCGCCTGCCCGGGTGACCTCGGTCAGGTTGCAGGGTCAGACATTCGCACTGTATTGGCGAACTTCATCGTGATCTCTTCGACGCTGGGCATGCGGCGCGCGTCCCACCGGAGTATGTGATAACCGGCCGCGTTGATGACCTGGGCGCGTTGGCGATCGGCGTCCTGGTCTGAGTCATGGCTGGCGTCGTCGAGCTCGATGACGGCAACGACTGCCAGGCTGCCAGGAGTGCAAATCACGAAGTCCAAGCGCTTTTGGCTGATTTGATTGAAGGCGGATTGATCGCGAGACGCGGGAGCGACAATCGCGCTCATCGCCACCTGGGGAAAGACGACGTGATGGGGTAGAGCCTTGAC
>JASHSH010000280.1 GCA_030040955.1 Rhodospirillales bacterium | reverse complement strand
GTGGCGGCGACGAACAGGCCCTGATGGTTGACCGAAAGCGGCGTGTGGCCGGGCCCGTAATGCACGAAGGCGGAAAGCGGCACCATCGTCTCCTGGCTCGTGCTCACCGCCGGCGCCGACGAGGCGCTGCCGTGGCCGACATTGGCGAGCGCGTTGAGCGAGGCGTTGCGCGCCGAGTCGGCGGCGACCGTCGCGGCGCTGGATTGCGAACCCACGGTGCCCGAGGGCGCGTTGGTGCTCTGCGTCCCGCTCGCCGTTCCGCCGGTGGTGCTGACATAGATGTCGTTCAGCGTCTCGGGCGACTGCCAATAGCGCGGCGCCACCTCCATCACCACGTGGTACTGGTTGAGCGGATTGAAGATCGTCGACACCTGGCGCTGCCCGAACGCGTCGTAGAGCGTGTTGTCGACCTCGCTCACGTTCAGGCCGAGGCGCGCGGCGGTGCCGCGGTCGATGACCAGGTCGGTCTCCAGACCGCGCTGCTGCTGGTCCGAGCTCAGATCGGTCAGCACGGGATCGTGCTCGAGCTCGTTGAGCAGCCGGTTGCTCCAGTGGAACAACTCGTCGGTCGAATCGGCCTGCAACGTGTATTGGTATTGCGCGTTGCTCGACCGGCCGCCGACGCGGATGTCCTGCACCGCCTGCAGGAACAGGCGTCCCCCGGCCACCTGCGAGAGCTTGCGGCTCAAGCGCGCGATCACGCCGTCGGCCGAGGCATGGCGGTCGGCGAGCGGCTTGAGCGAAACGAACACCGAGGCCTGGTTGGTCTGCGACCGCCCGCCCCCCGCGCCGCCGGTGAAGCCGACGACGCTCTCCACCGCGCGATCCTCCTGCACGATGTCCATGAGCTGCGTAAGCTTGTTCACCATCAGCTGGAACGAAATGCTCTGGTCGGCGACGATCGAGCCGATCAGGCGGCCGGTGTCCTGCTGCGGAAAGAATCCCTTCGGAATGACGATGTAGAGATACACGTTCAGGCCGATGGTCAGCAGAAGCGTCATCGACACCAGCAGCCCGTGGCGCAGCGACCAGCGCAGGCTGCGCGCGTAGCCGTCGAGCATCCAGGCGAACGGGCCGCGCCGGCGCCGCTCGCCCTTGCGCAGGCGCGGGGCCAGGATGCGCGAGCACATCATCGGCGTGGTGGTGAGCGAGATCGCCATCGACATCAGGATGGCGAGGGAAAGCGTGAGCGCGAATTCGCGGAACAGCCGGCCGACGATGCCGCCCATCAGTAGGATCGGCAGGAACACGGCGACCAGGGACAGGCTCATCGAGATCACGGTGAAGCCGACCTCGCGCGCGCCGAGCAGCGCGGCCTTCATCCGCGGCATGCCGGACTCGATATGCCGCGCCGTGTTCTCCATCACCACGATCGCGTCGTCGACCACGAAGCCGGTCGAGATGGTCAGCGCCATCAGCGAAAGATTGTCGAGGCTGAAGCCGAGCAGATACATCGCGCCGAAGGTGCCGATCACCGAGACCGGAACGGCCACCGCCGGAATGAACGCCGCCTTGGGGTCGCCGAGGAACAGGAATACCACCGCGGTGACCAGCAGCACCGCGATGATCAACGTTGTCTCGGTGTCGCGCAGCGAGGCGCGGATGGTGGTGCTGCGATCGACCGCGACCGCGATGTCGACGTCTCGGGGCATCGCCGCCTGCAGCTCGGGCAGCACCGCCTTCACCCCGTCCACCGTGTCGATGATGTTGGCGCCCGGCTGGCGGAACAGCACCACCAGGATCGACGGCTTGCCGTTGAACAGTCCGGCGTTGCGCAGATCCTCGACCGAATCGTCGACCTCGCCCAGATCGGACAGCTTGACCGCATCGCCGTTGCGGTAGGCGACGACGAGATCGCGATAGTCGGCGGCGTGGCTGGCCTGGTCGTCGGTGTAGATCTGGAAGCGCGTGCCGCCGACCTCGATGGCGCCCTTCGGGCTGTTGGCGTTGGCCGAGGCCAGCGCCGCGCGCACGTCCTCGAGGCCGATCCCATACTTGAACAGGGCGCCGGGATTGAGCTCGACGCGCACGGCGGGAAGCGCCGAGCCGCCCAGGATGACCTCGCCGATGCCGGCGAGCTGCGACAGGCGCTGCTCGAGCACGTTCGACGCCGCGTCGTACAGCGCGGGGTGCGACAGCGTCTGCGAGGTCAGCGCCAGAATCATGATCGGCGCGTCGGCCGGGTTGACCTTGCGGTAGGTCGGGTTGCTGCGCAGGCTCGAGGGCAAGTCAGCGCGCGCCGCGTTGATCGCCGCCTCGACGTCGCGGGCGGCGCCGTTGATGTCGCGGTCGAGGCCGAACTGAAGCGTGATGCGGGTCGAGCCGACGCCGCTCTGCGAGGTCATCTCGGTCACGTCGGCGATCTGGCCGAGATGGCGCTCCAGCGGCTCGGCGACGCTGGTGGCCACCGTGTCCGGGCTGGCGCCGGGCAGCGTCGCGGTCACCGAGATGGTTGGAAAGTCGACCTGTGGCAGCGGCGCCACCGGCAGCTTGAAGAAGGCGAGCATACCGGCCGCCGCGAGCCCGGCGGTGAGCAGCGTGGTGGCGACCGGGCGCGAAATGAACAGCTCGGAAAATCTCACGGGCGGACCTCGTCGGCCGCCGCCCGCCCCTCGCCGAACAGCCGGGCCAGCCGGTCGAAGGCGAGATAGATCACCGGCGTGGTGTACAGCGTCAGCACCTGACTTACGATCAGCCCGCCGACGATGGCCACGCCGAGGGGCCGGCGCAGCTCCGAGCCGGTGCCGGTGCCCAGCATCAGCGGCAACGCGCCGAGCAGCGCCGCCATCGTCGTCATCAGGATCGGCCGCAGGCGCAGCAGGCACGCCTGATGGATCGCCTGGCGCGGGGGCAGGCGCTCGTTGCGCTCGGCGTCGAGCGCGAAGTCGATCATCATGATCGCGTTCTTCTTCACGATGCCGATGAGCAGAATGATGCCGATGATCGCGATCACGTCGAGATCGTCGCCCAGCAGCATCAGCCCGAGCAGCGCGCCGATGCCCGCCGAAGGCAGCGTCGACAGGATGGTGATCGGGTGGATGAAGCTCTCGTACAGCACGCCGAGGATCACATACATGGTGACCACGGCGGCGAGCAGCAGGAACACCTCGTTGCCGAGCGAGCTTTGGAACGAGCGCGCCGCGCCCTGGAACGCGGTGAAGAAGCTCGCGGGCAGGCCGATGTCCTTCTCCGCCCGGTCGATCGCATCCACCGCCGCGCCGAGCGAGGCGTCGGGCGCCAGGTTGAACGAGATGGTGGTGGCCGGGAATTGGCCCAGATGTCCGACCTGCAACGCCGAGGCGAACTGGCGGATATGAACGATGGCGGAGAGCGGCACCTGTCCGGTGAGCGACTGCGAGGACGGCAGGTAGATCGAATTCAGCGAGGCCATCGAGTCATGCAGGCTCGGATCGGCCTCCATGATCACCCGATACTGATTCGACTGCGTATAGATGGTGGAGACGATGCGCTGGCCGAACAGGTCGTAGAGCGCGTTGTCCACCGTCGCCGGCGTGATGCCGAAGCGGCTGGCGGTCGCGCGGTCGATGGTGAGCATGACCGACTGGCCCTGCGACTCGAGATCGCTCGCCACGTCGGCCAGTTCCGGCACCCGCTTCAGCCGGTCGACCAGGCGCGGCACCCAGGT
>JASHSH010000279.1 GCA_030040955.1 Rhodospirillales bacterium | reverse complement strand
AGGCGCGCGGTTCCCGCGACCAGGCGGCGGGCATGGTCGAGAACCGCGACGACGAGGTCGCGGCGCACCGGCACGGCCATCTCGGCCGCCGCCGTCGGCGTGGGCGCGCGCCGGTCGGCGGCGAAGTCGATCAGCGTGGTGTCGGTTTCGTGGCCGACCGCCGAGATCAGCGGAATGGTGGAAGCGGCCGCCGCGCGCACCACGATCTCCTCGTTGAACGCCCACAAATCCTCGAGGCTGCCGCCGCCGCGCGCCACGATCAGCAGATCGGGACGCGGCGCCGCGCCCCTGGGTGCGAGCGCATTGAACCCGGCGATGGCGGCGGCCACCTGCTCGGCCGCGCCCGCGCCCTGCACGGCCACCGGCCAGATCAGCACGCGGCGCGGGAACCGGTCGGCGAGCCGGTGCAATATGTCGCGGATCACCGCGCCGGTCGGCGAGGTGACCACGCCGATGACGGAAGGCAGGAACGGGATCGGCTTCTTGCGCGACTCGTCGAACAGGCCCTCGGCTGCGAGCTTGCGGCGGCGCTCGTCGAGCAGCTTGAGCAGTGCACCAGCGCCGGCAAGTTCCAGCCGCTCGATGACCATCTGGTATTTCGACCGGCCCGGATAGGTGGTGAGCCGGCCGGTCGCCACCACTTCGAGCCCGTCCTCGGGCGCCACGCCCAGGCGCGCGGCGTTGCCACGCCAGGCGACCGCGTCGAGCACCGCCTCGGCGTCCTTCAGCGAGAAATAGAGATGGCCCGAGGAATGCCGCTTGAAGCCGGATATCTCGCCGCGCACGCGGATATTGTCGAAGTTGGTTTCCACCGTGCGCTTGAGCGCGGCCGAAATCTCGCCGACCGTAAATTCGGGGATGTTGGGCAGCGCGGGCGCGGCCTCGTTCATTTGCCCCGCCCCCGCGCCCCCCAGAACTCGCTCGATTCGAGAACCGGCGCGATCTCGAATTCGACCAGATCGCTCCAGCGGGCGATCCACGCATCGAGCGATCGCGCGTCCGGCGCCTCCATCAGCTGGAAGCAGCGCGTGCCGTCGGGCTCCATCCAGCTCGCGCGGTAGAGAACGCCCTCGGGCAGCATCCGGCCCTGGCGCGCGAAGCGCTCGCCGGCCGGATCGGCGTTGCCGGCATGGAATCGCTCTATGACCATGAACAGCATGGCGGCGAGTCTAGCGCGACTGTCCGGGCGCGGGAATCGTGCTAGAAGGCCGCGGCGCGGAGGTCGGGACGGCATGAAGATCCTGGTGGTCGGATCGGGCGGGCGGGAGCATGCGCTGTGCCTGGCGCTGCGCCGCTCGCCCCGCTGCACCGCGCTGCTCTGCGCGCCGGGCAATGCTGGCATCGCCGAGGTCGCCGATTGCCGGCCCGTGGGCGCCGAGGATGTCGAGGGATTGGTCGCGCTGGCCCGCGCCGAGCGGCCCGATCTGGTGGTGGTGGGGCCCGAGGCGCCGCTGGTCGCCGGACTGGTCGACCGGCTGGAGGCCGAGCGCATCCGCGCCTTCGGACCCACGGCCGCCGCCGCACGGCTCGAAGGATCGAAGGGGTTCATGAAGGACCTCTGTGCCCGCGAAGGGATTCCCACCGCCGCCTATGGCCGATTTTCCGACACCCGCGCGGCGCGCGAATTCGTCCGCGCCAAGGGCGCGCCGATCGTGGTCAAGGCGGACGGGCTCGCCGCCGGCAAGGGCGTGGTGGTGGCGCAAAGCGAGGCCGAGGCGGAGGACGCCATCGAGAGATTCATGGCCGAACGCAGCTTGGGCACGGCCGGCGAGAGCCTGGTGATCGAGGAATTCCTGGCTGGCGAGGAAGCGAGCTTCTTCGCGATCTGCGACGGAGACGACTGTCTCGCGCTCGGCGCCGCCCAGGATCACAAGCGCGCCTTCGACGGCGATGCCGGGCCCAACACCGGGGGCATGGGCGCCTATTCCCCCGCGCCTTTGGTCACGCCCGCGATCGAGGCCAAGGTGATGGAGCGGATCGTCCGCCCCACCCTGCGCGGCATGGCGCGCGACGGGCATCCGTTCCGCGGCATCCTGTTCGCGGGGCTGATGATCGAGGCGGGCGA
Organism: Rhodospirillales bacterium; assembly: GCA_030040955.1. Classification (GTDB taxonomy): domain Bacteria; phylum Pseudomonadota; class Alphaproteobacteria; order Rhodospirillales; family Magnetospirillaceae; genus JASHSH01. The sequence goes on along the minus strand of JASHSH010000279.1, from coordinate 3,913 downwards.
GCCCCGCCTGCTCGAATTCAATGTCCGGTTCGGCGATCCGGAATGCCAGGTGCTGATGGCGCGGCTGGAGTCCGATCTGGTCGAACTGCTGCTTGCCGCCTGCGACGGTCGGCTCGCCGGCGCGCAAGTCCGGTGGCGCGGCGAATCCGCCCTCGCCGTGGTGATGGCGACGCGCGGGTATCCTGGTTCGTATACCAAGGGAAGCCGGATCGAGGGCATCGTCGAGGCCGAGAAACTGCCGGGCGTGCGCGTGCTGCATGCCGGCACGGCGCGCGACGGCGCGGGCCGGCTGACCGCGCAAGGCGGGCGGGTTCTCGGCATCACCGCCGTCGGCCCGACGCTGGCGGAGGCACGCGCGCGGGCCTATCAAGGCGTCGCCCGCATCCGCTGGCCGGGGGGATTTTGCCGCTCGGATATCGGTCTGCGCGGGCTGGCGCGGGAGCGCCCCCCCGGCCAAACCCCTTGAACCGGAAGCCGCAACGGCCCATCTTTGCTGGGCTTGGCCATCTTCCACTGCCAGGAATGGAGCCATGTTCATTCAGACCGAGACGACGCCGAATCCGAGCACGCTCAAGTTCCTGCCGGGCCGCGACGTGGCCGGCTCCGCCACGGCGGACTTCGCCGACGCGGACAGCGCGGGGCGCTCGCCGCTGGCCGTACGCCTGTTCGGCATCGATGGCGTGACCCGCGTGTTCCTGGGCTCGGACTTCATCTCCGTCGCCAAGCGCGACGAGGCCGACTGGACCGTGCTCAAGCCGATCGTGCTGGGCGCGATCATGGACCATTACACCTCGGGCGCGGAGACCCTCGCGGCCGGCGCGGCGGGCGCCGAATCGTCCGGCGCGGACAGCGAGATCGTGACCCAGATCAAGGAGCTGCTCGATACCCGCGTGCGTCCCTCGGTGGCGGCGGATGGCGGCGACATCATCTTCCGCGGTTTCGAGAACGGGATCGTCTACCTGCACATGCAGGGCTCCTGCTCGGGCTGCCCGAGCTCGACCGCGACGCTGCGCTACGGCATCGAGAACATGCTGCGGCACTACATCCCCGAGGTCGAGGGGATCGAGGCCGTCGAGTAGGCCGCTAGGCCGGCCCGGGCGGGCATTCCGCCATTCCGCGAAATTCGATTGCGTCCTCCGGCGGCGAGCCGCTAGGCTTGGCCAGGGAAGATCGCCCCTTGAGCGGGGTAAGAAACGGAAGGGCGACCCTGGGAATGCGACCTCCGATTCGGGGACCTTTGCCCGATGAGGTGTTGCCGGTCCTGGCCCGTTTCGCGCATAGCCTCACGCCCGATCTGTTCGAAATCGGCGAGGCCAAGGGACCTGTACCGGCCGGGCAGAAGGAGCAGCTGGTTTCGGTTCGGGCCGCGCCCGTCGCGGCGCCCGGCCCGATTCCGTCCCTGCTCGATCCGCCCTCGCTGGCCGAGATCAAGACCCGCGTGCTTCCCGCACCGGGACGATCTGCGCCGACCGCGCGTCGTACCGGCCGGCGCATCGCGGCGGCCAGCGCCGTGGCGGCCGCGATCGCGCTGGTCGCGACCCACCTGCCGGCGCCGCGCATTGTCGCGCCCTCCCTCGCTCCTTCGGCAACCGCCTCGCTGCCGCCCGAGCTCGCTCCCGCGCAGCCGGCCGCGCCGTCGGTCGAGGCGCTGCATTGGCAGACATTGCGCGAGGCCTTCGACCGCATCGGGTTCGACCTAGACGCGGTGGCCGCCGGCTCGATGCCGGTGCCGCGGGTCATGCTGGTCACCCTCCCGCTCGATATCGAAGGGATCAGCGATCTCGACGCCCGAAAGGACCTCTTCCTGCGTGCCTTCTTGCCCATTGTGCTCACGGTCGACGAGCGCATCGCGCAGCAGCGCGTCCGCCTGGTTTCGCTGCGCGACAAGATGGCCGCCGGCGTCACACTGGCCGACGACGAGGTGACTTGGCTGCTCGCGCTGGGCGACACCTACGATCAGCCCGACTGCGACGTCGAGGCGCTGCTGCGCAAGGTCGACGTGATTCCGCCTTCGATCGCGCTCGCCCAGGCGATCCAGGAAAGCGGCTGGGGCACGTCGCGCATCGCCAAGGACCAGAACGCGATGTTCGGCCAGTTCGGCACCGACGATCTCGGCGAGTGGGACTACCGCGCCTATACAAGCCTGACCGCGGCGGTCGAATCCTATGCCCGCAATCTCAATACCAACCGCGCCTACAAGGAGTTCCGCATGGCGCGCGCGCGGATGCGCCAGAAGGGCGATTCGGTCGACGCCTGGACGCTGGCCGCGACGCTGTTCCGCTATTCCGAGCGCCGCGCCGACTACGTCCATAGCCTGCGCTGGATCATCCGCGACAATGGGCTGCGCGCATTCGACTCCGCCCAGCTGGGCGGCATCTCGAGCATCGCGGTGATCGCAAGCAACGACGATGCGCGCGATGTTGGACCCATCAGCCCTTGATCTGATCTTCCGCGAAGCGCGGACCCTGCGGCGCTGGCAGCCGCGCCCGGTGACCGACGAAACCCTGCGCGCGGTCTGGGAACTCGCGCGGCTTGGCCCCACCTCGTCCAATCTCCAGCACGGCCGCTTCGTCTTCGTGAAGTCGGCGGCGGCGAAGGAGCGCCTGAGGCCCTGCCTGTCGCACGGCAATGTCGAGCAGACGATGGCGGCGCCGGCCACAGCCATCGCCGCCTGGGACCATGAGTTCGCCGACGCCGCGGCGGATTTGCTCGGCCGGCCGGAAATCCGCAACTGGTTCAAGGGCAAGCCGGAGCAGGCGACCTTTGTGGAGGGGTTCCGCAGCGCCACCTTGCAGGCCGCCTATCTGATCATCGCGGCCCGCGCGATGGGGCTGGATGCCGGGCCGATGTCGGGCTTCGATCCCGACAAGACCAATGCCGCATTCTTTCCCGACGGGCGCTGGCGGGCGAATTTCCTGATCAATCTCGGCTATGGCGACCGTTCGGATTTGGCGCCGCGCGGTCCCCGCTTCTCGTTCGACCAGGCCTGCCGAATAGAATGACTCTCTAGCCTGGCATCATCGGTTCGGGGGCGTCGGCATCGCCGAGCAGCGGATAGCGGGCGCGCGCGTCGAACAGCTGATAGTGCCACCATTCGTTCCGGTAGAAATCCCATCCGGCCGAGGTCATCAGCCCGAGCAGGAGATGGCGGTTGCGCTGCGCCGCGGCCGGCACGCCGGTATTTCCGTGATGGGAGAGCGGCGTGAAGGCGTCGAACGACGTACCCATGTCGAGCGCGGCGCCGGACCGGTCGATAAATGTGAGATCGACGGCCACGCCACGCGAATGGGGCGAACCCTTGCGCGGATCGGCGAGGAAATCGGGATCGGGCGTGTGGTTCCACAGCACCCACTGCGCTTCGCTCGGCCGGAACGCATCGAAGATGCGCAACCGCAGGCCGAGCTCGCTGGCGAGCGCGACCGCGCGGCGCAGCGCCTCCGCCGCGTCCGGGTGCAGCCAGCAACCGGCGCCGGCGGCATAGACCGGCCGGCCGGTGAAATTGTCTTGCGTGGCGTAGGCGAGCGCGATCTCGAGGTCGAATTCGGGCTGGGCGATGCGTTGGAGGGGCATGGTGCCGGCGAGACACGGGAAGGGCCGCGCAGTATAACCACGGCCGCCGCCCCGGCCAGGAGAAAGAGGTGCGCGTCCTCGCTATCGATTGCAGCGTCTCCGGCTGCGCCGCCGCCGTGACCGCGGACGGGCGTCTGGCCGCTCGCGCGGACGCGGCCCCGGGCGCGGGTCAGGCCGAAGCGCTGATGCCGCTGCTCGCGCGTACGATGCGCGATGCGGGGATCGGCTGGGACGGGCTTGGGCTGATCGCGGTGACCGTCGGTCCCGGCAGCTTCACCGGGTTGCGCATCGGCCTCGCGGCGGCGCGCGGGCTCGCCCTGGCGAGCGGCGTACCCCTCGCCGG
>JASHSH010000278.1 GCA_030040955.1 Rhodospirillales bacterium | reverse complement strand
CGATCTCGTCCGCACCGAAGCCGGCCCGGCGGGCCAGGCTGCGCAGGTAGGGGGTAAGCGACTGGAGCAGGACCACATAGGCGCCGCCGTCGCCGTCCTGGGCCCGCGCCATCAGCGCCGACCAGTCTTCCTGCCGACGGGCCTCCGCCAAAGCCAACGGCTCCCTGGGAATCGCGGGCGCCAACCCTACGCCGGGCCTCCCCCGCTTGGCAACGGAAGGGGGCGTGACCGCTTCTCCGAATACCCTCGCGTTCTTTCTTCGTCATGCCCGGGTCGGCCTGGGGCCGAGTCCCGGGCATCCAGATTTGCGACGCCAGGCGAAACCGTGGATGGCCGGGCCTAGCCCGGCCATGACGGATCGAGGTACGAAGGCGTAGCCGGGTCAAGGCCGGCCATCGCGCAAATCGATGGCCGGATCGGATCGCGTGTAACCTTCCGCCGACTGGGGCGAACCTGGGAGCATCCGTCTCGCTCCGAGACATTCCAGTGGGGAGTTCCGACATGAATCGAGTTCTCGTCGCCACCGCGCTTTCCTCGGCCATCGGCCTCGCCGTCTCGATGCAGGCGCTGGCCGACAACCCGCCGCAGGTGGTCAAGGACAACATGGCCCGCGCGATGGCCCAGCACCTCGAAAAGTGTTACGGCATCAACGCGGTCGCCAAGAACGACTGCGCCGAGGGCGTGCATTCCTGCGCCGGCCAGGCGACCACGGCCCGCGATCCCAAGTCGTTCGTGCTTCTGCCCGCCGGCGACTGCGAGAAGATCCAGGGCGGCATGATGAAGTCCTCGTAACGACCGCGACGCACGGCATCGCCTTGTCCTCCGCGCCCCTCCCTTCCGGCCCCGGCTCGGGTCCGATTCCCGCCCGCGCGGGAATCGGACTCCGCTTCGCCCACCATCGCGCGGTGCTGGACGGGCGGCCCGGCGCCGCCTGGTTCGAGGTGCATGCCGAGAACTACATGGGCGGGGGCGAGGCGATCCGCATCCTCGATTCCGTGCGGCGCGACTATCCCGTCTCGCTGCACGGAATCGGTCTTTCGCTCGGCTCGGCGGAGGGCATCAATGCGCTGCATCTGCTGCGTGTGAAGGCATTGGCCGAACGCGTGCAGCCCGGGCTGATCTCCGAACATCTTTCCTGGAGCGCGAGCGGCGGGACCTATCTCGCCGATCTGCTGCCGTTGCCGATGACCGAGGAGGCGCTCGACATCGTCTGCCGCAATATCGACATCGCGCAGTCGGCGCTGGGGCAACGCATCCTGATCGAAAATCCGTCGAGCTATCTGCGCTTCCGGCACTCGATCCTGCCGGAATGGGAATTCCTCGCCGCGGTGGCGGCACGCACCGGCTGCGGCATCCTGTGCGACGTCAACAATATCTTCGTCAGCGCCTCGAACCATGGCTGGGACGCGCTCGCCTATCTCGACGCGCTGCCGGCCGGGGCGATCGGCGAGTTCCATCTCGCCGGGCATACCGCGCGCGAGCTGGAGGACGGCCGCGTGCTGCGCATCGACGACCACGGTTCCGCGGTCGCTGAGCCGGTGTGGGAATTGTACGAGGCGGCGCTCGCGCGCTTCGGCGCGCGGCCGACCCTGATCGAATGGGACAACCGCATCCCCGAATTCGCGGTGCTGATGGGCGAGGCGGCGCGGGCGCAAACCCTGCTCGACCGCGCCGAAGGAGCGCGCCATGCCGACGCTGCGTGAAGTGCAGGCCGCCTTCGCCCGCGGCATCGCTTTCGCCGACGAGGACGAAGCCCTCGGGATGATCGAAGCGGACGGGATCGGCGCCGCCGGCCGGCTTTCCGTCTATCGCAACACCTATCGCTCGACCCTGGTCGCGGCCTTGCGCCAAGTGTACCCCGCGGTCGAACGGCTGGTGGGGGCGGAGTTCTTCGAAGGCGCGGCGCTGCCCTATGTCGCGGGCGAACCGCCGGGAAGCGCCTATCTCAACGAGTATGGCGGCGGCTTCGCCGGATTTCTGGCCGAGTTCGCGCCGGCCGCCGCGCTTCCCTATCTGGCGGACGTGGCGCGGCTGGAATGGGCCGCGAGCCAGGCCGCCAACGCGCCCGACGCGCCCGCGCTCGATCCGGTCGCGCTCGCTCGCCTCGATGCGGCCGAGCAGGCGGAAGCGAGCCTGCGGCCGCACCCGTCGGTGCGGCTGATCGCGCTCGCCTATCCAGCCGAACGCATCTGGCGGGCGGTGCGCGAGCGCGACGATGCCGCGCTGGCCGCGCTCGATCCGCGGCCCGATCCGCACTGGCTGCTGGTCCAGCGCCGCGACGACGGGCTGGGTATGCGCACGCTGGCGCGCGCCGAGGGCGACTTCACCGCCCAGCTGTTCCTCGGCGTGAGGCTGGGCGAGGCGCTGGAGCGCTTTCCCGGCGCCGAGTTCCCCGCCCTGCTCGCCGAGCATCTCGCCTGCGGGCGCTTCGCCGCGCCGGAGGAGTCCTCCCGATGAACGAAGGCCCGTATGCGCGTCTGCTCGGTCTGATCGGCTGCGCGATCGCGCTGCTCGAACGCGTGCCCTATTGGGTGCTGGCGATTCCGCTGCGCCTGGGCGTGGCCTGCATCTTCTGGTTCTCGGGCACCACCAAGCTCGCCAACTGGGACGCGACGCTGGATCTGTTCGAGAACGAATACAAGGTGCCCCTGCTGCCGCCCGAGATCGCCGCCAATATCGCCGCCGGGATCGAGCTTTCGACCCCCGTTTTGCTGGTGCTCGGCCTGCTCACGCGGCCGGCCGCGGCGGTGCTTCTCGGCATGACCGCCTTCATCGAGATCTTCGTCTACCCGCAGGCCTGGCCGACCCATATCCAATGGGCGGCGATGCTGCTGGTGCTGCTCACCCGCGGCGCCGGCGCGATCTCGCTGGATGCCCTGGCGCGAAGGTTCTTCCTGAGCCGGTAGGCTGAGACGCGATCGCCGACGCCGGTACCGTCTCAGTTCGCCTCCCCCTTCGAGACATTTTTCGCCTCATCCTTGTAACTTGAGTTCGACCGCATCGGATAGGATCAGCGATGCGGTGGCGAAGGGGAGGCCGGCTCATCCTGGGGCCAGGAAGCCCGTAGCTCAGCCTGGCGCTCCCTTCGCCGTTCCATCGAACCCGAACAGTCGCCTGGGCCGCGTGGCGAGCCCGTTTAGGCAAGGAGGGGGCAAGATGG
>JASHSH010000277.1 GCA_030040955.1 Rhodospirillales bacterium | reverse complement strand
TCGCGTCCGCCGCCGAGGCGGGCGGCCTCGCCGTAGGCGCGCGCCGCCGACGCCTGGTCGGACATGCGCGAGCACAGCGAGCCCAGATTGCGCCAGCCGTCGGCATAGGCGGCATCGACCGCGACCGAGCGCTCATAGGCCGCGCGGGCCTCGCGCTCGCGCCCCAACGCCAGCAGCACGGTGCCGAGATTGCCGTGGAAGGCGGCGACATCGCCGCGTTGCGCGATCGCCTTCTCGAGCAGCGGCAGCGCCGCGCCCGGCCGGCCCGTCTGCATATGGGCAAGGCCGAGCAGGTGCAGCGCATCGGCGTGCTTGGGATGGGCGGCGAGGACGCGGCGATAGAGGCGGGCGGCGGCGGCCACCTCGCCGGCGAGGTGAAGGCGGACCGCCTCCTGCAAGGTCTGTTCGCTGGTCACCGGGCCTCGGAGCCGAAAGCCGGCCAAGCTAGCGGGGCCGATTCGCCCGCGTCAACGTGTACGCGGCCCATATTCGCCGCTACAGTCGCGCCATGAACGCGCCCCTCATCGGCATCACGCTCGACAGCGAAGATCCCGGCGGCTATTCGCGCTTTCCTTGGTATGCCGCGCGGCAGAACTATTTCGCCGCCGTCGCCGAGGCCGGCGGCTTGCCCTTCGCGCTGCCGCACCTGGTCGAGCATGTGCCCGCCTATCTCGACACCATCGCCGGGCTGGTGGTCACCGGGGGCGCCTTCGACGTCGATCCCGCCCTGTTCGGCGCGGACAGCCGGCATGCATCCGTGCGGCTCAAGCAGGCGCGCACCGAGTTCGAACTGGCGATCACCAAGGGCGCGCTCGCGCGGGACATGCCGATCCTCGGCATCTGCGGCGGCGAACAGCTGCTCGCGGTCGCGCTCGGCGGCGCGCTGATCCAGCACATCCCCGACGAGGTCGAGTCCCCGCTCGCGCACGAGCAGCCGAATCCGCGCAGCGAGCCCGGCCACGCGGTGAGCATCGAGCCCGGCACCTTGCTCGCCCGCATCGCCGGGACCGAGACGATTCCCGTCAACAGCGCGCATCATCAGGCGGTGAAATCGATCCCCGCGCCCGCCCGCGTCAACGCGCTCGCGCCCGATGGCGTCATCGAGGGCATCGAGCTGCCCGGCCGGCGCTTCTGCCTGGGCGTGCAGTGGCATCCCGAATTCACGATCAGCCCGGCGGACGCGGCGATCTTCCGCGCCTTCGTCGCCGCCTGCCGGACATGAGCGTGGCGGCCGAACCGGACGGGCGCGGCGAGCGCATCGCGCGAAGGCTTGCCCGCGCCGGGCTGTGCTCGCGGCGCGAGGCCGAGCGTTGGATCGCGGCCGGCAGGGTCGCGGTCGACGGCAAGGTGCTGTCGAGCCCGGCCGTGCTGGTCGGGCCGGCGAGCGCGATCCTGGTCGACGGGCATCCGCTGCCCGCGGCCGAGCGCACCCGGCTTTGGCGCTACCACAAGCCGGCCGGGCTGGTCACCAGCCACCGCGATCCGCAAGGCCGGCCAACGGTGTTCGGCGCGCTGCCGAAGGTCATGCCGCGGGTGATCTCGGTCGGGCGGCTCGACCTCACCGCCGAGGGGCTGCTGCTGCTCACCAACGACGGCGCGCTCGCGCGGCGGCTCGAACTGCCCTCGAACGGCTGGCTGCGACGCTACCGCGTGCGCGTCCATGGCGCGCCCGAGCCGGAGAACTTGGCGCGTCTCGAAAAAGGGATCGAAGTGGAGGGCGTGCGCTATGGTCCGATCAAGGCGGCGCTCGACCGGCGCCAGGGGGCCAACGCCTGGCTCACGGTGAGTCTGGCCGAAGGGCGCAACCGCGAGATCCGCCGCGTGATGGAGCATCTGGGCTGGACGGTGACAAGGCTGATCCGCATCGCCTACGGACCCTTCCAGCTCGGCCTGTTGGAACATGGCCAGGTCGACGAGGTGCCCCACCGCGTGCTGCGCGATCAGCTTGGCCTCGGCCGCGTTGCGCGCGAGAGGCCGCGCACGGGTAATCGCGCGGCGGCGGGGGCATGAGGATCGTCGGCGGGGCGTTCCGCGCCCGCGTGCTGCTTGCCCCGTCCGGCCGGGCGACGCGTCCCACCGCGGACCGCGTGCGCGAGGCGCTGTTCGATATCCTGACCAGCGCGGCGCTGGCCCGCGGCGAGACCGGCCTCGAAGGGATCGCCGTGCTCGACGCGTTCGCCGGCTCGGGCGCGCTCGGCTTCGAGGCGCTGTCGCGCGGCGCAGCGCACGCCACCTTCCTGGAGAACGACCCGGCCGCGGGCTCCGTGATCGCGCAGAACATCCGCAAGCTCGGAGTCGAGGACCGCGCGCTGCTCTTGCGCGCCGACGCGCTCAAGCCGCCCAAAGCGCGCGCGCCTTGCGCGCTCGTCCTGCTCGATCCGCCCTATCGCAGCGGCCTGGTCGCGCCCTCGCTGGTCGCGTTGCGCAAGATGGGATGGATCGCGGAGGGCGCCAGCATCGTCGCCGAACTCGCGGCCGGCGAGCCCTTCTGCCCGCCCGAGGGAGCGTTCGCGCAGACCGACGAGCGGCGCTATGGTGCCGCGCGGCTGGTGTTCCTGGCCCCCGTCGCGCGGGCCCAGGCGGGGTAGTTCGAAGGGCAGCTAACGCCGGCCGAACAGGCGCTCGATGTCGGCGAGCTTGAGTTCGACCCAGGTCGGGCGGCCGTGGCCGCACTGGCCGGCGCGCGGCGTCGCCTCCATCTCGCGCAACAGCGCGTTCATTTCGGCAGGATCGAGCCGCCGTCCGGCGCGCACGCTGCCGTGGCAGGCCATGGTGGCGCAGACCTGGCCGAGCCGGTCCTTCAGCGCCAGCGCTTCGCCCCATTCGGCCAGCTCGTCGGCGAGGTCGCGCACCAGGCCCTGCACGTCGGTCTCGCCGAGGAGGGCCGGCACTTCGCGCACCACAATCGCGCCGGGGCCGAAGGAATCGAGGCCGAGGCCGAGCGCGGCGAGTTCGTCCTTGCGCGCCAACAGGCGTTGCGCGGCGGATTCGTCGAGCTCGACCACCTCGGGCAGCAACAAACCCTGCCGCGCCACGCCGCCATTGCCGAGCGCGGCCTGGATGCGTTCGAACACCAGCCGCTCGTGCGCGGCATGCTGGTCGACGATGACGATGCCGTCCTCGGTCTGCGCGACGATATAGGTCTCGTGCAGCTGGGCGCGGGCGAAGCCGAGCGGCGGCGCGGCGCCTGGCTCATCGGGCGCGGATGCGGGCGCGGGACCCCGCCAGGCGGCCGATTCTTCGGCCAGTCCGGCCGGCGGCACGAAGGGCGGGGCGAAGGGTGACTGTCCCGCCTCGGCCAGGCGCATCGCGGTCTGCGCGGGATGCGCATGCAGCGCGCCGAAGCTTCCGCCCGGCGCGAGCACGGGAATGGGGGCCGTCGCGCGATGCCCGGCGGCGGCAAGCGCATGACGCAGCGCCGAGATCAGCAATCCGCGCACCAGGCCGGAATCGCGGAACCGCACCTCGGCCTTGGTCGGGTGCACGTTGACGTCGACCTCCTCGGCCGGCGCCTCGACGAACAGCGCGACCACGGCGTGGCGGTCGCGCGCCAGCACGTCCTGATAGGCCGCGCGCACCGAGCCGGGGAGGAGGCGGTCGCGCACCGGCCGGCCGTTGACGAACAGATATTGCGCGCCGGAGGTCGCCCGGTTGTAGGTGGGCAGACCCGCCCAGCCGCTCACCCGCAGCCCCTCGCGCTGGGCCTCGATCGGCACGCAGGCCTCGGCGAAGTCGCGCCCCAATATGGCGGCGAGACGGTCCAGCCTGCTCGTGCGCGCATCCCCCGTGGCCGCCGGCAGCTTCACTATCGAGCGGCCCTCCTCGGCGAGCGTGAAGGCGACCCCGGGATGCGCCATGGCGAGGCGCTCGACCGCGTCGCGGGCCGCGGCGAGTTCGCTGCGCGCCGATTTGAGGAATTTGAGCCGCGCCGGGGTGGCGAAGAACAGATCCCGCACCTCGATGCGCGTGCCCGCGGGCAGCGCCGCCGGCTCGGCCTCGCCGCGCGCCCCGCCCTCGACCGCGAGCGTCCAGGCGGTATCCGCGCCGCGCGCGCGACTGGTCAGCCGCAGCCGGGCCACCGCGCCGATCGAGGGCAGCGCTTCGCCGCGGAAGCCGAGCGAGCGGATATGGGTGAGATCGTCGTCGGGCAGCTTCGAGGTGGCGTGGCGCTCGACCGCGAGGACCAACTCGTCGCGCGTCATGCCGATCCCGTCGTCTCCGACCGCGACCAGCGCCTGGCCGCCCTCGGCGAGCTGGACCTCGATCCGCGAAGCGCCGGCGTCGAGCGAATTCTCGACCAGCTCCTTCACGGCCGAGGCCGGCCGTTCGATCACCTCGCCGGCGGCGATGCGGTTGACCAGGTTCGGCGGCAGCAGGCGGATCGGCATGGGAGGGGAGAATTATAGCGCGGGCCGTGCCCACGAAGGTAGGCCGGAGCGGGCGCTAGTCCCGCAGCCACGACTCCATCAGGGAGGTGACCATCTCGGGCCGCTCGATGGGTGCGAGATGGCCGCATTCGGGCAGGATGACGAGCCGCGCGCCGCCGATGCCGCCGGCCATCTCCTGCGCGAGTACGGGCGGCGTGAGCTGGTCCTTGTCGCCGCAGATCACCAGGGTCGGGCAGCGGATGCGGGCTAGGTCGGGCCGCGAATCGGGCCGCGCGATGATCGCCTCGATCTGGCGTAGAAACGCCTCTTCCCCGGTTTCCTCGGCCATCGCGGCGACCTGGGCGCGCAAGCCCGGATCGGCCAGGCGGGAGGGATGGACGAAGAGCGGGTAGGTGGCCTGCACCATCTCGCGGAACCTGCCGGCGCGAACCTCGTCGATGCGGGCGCGGCGCAGCTTGGTCTGCTCCTCGGTGTCGGCGCGGGCGGAGGTATCGAGCAGCGCGAGCCGGGCGATGCGCTCGGGCGTCTGGCGGATCATCTCGAAGGCGATATAGCCGCCCATCGAGAGGCCGGCGAGCGCGAAGCGCGGGGGCGCCTCGGCCAAAATCTGCCGCGCGATCGCTTCCATGCTGGCGGCGCGGGCATGGTTCGCCACCATCACCGGGCCGATGCGCCATAGCGCCGGTATCTGCGCGGCATAGAGGCGCGGCGAAAGATTGAGGCCGGGGATCAGCAGCAGCGGCGGGGATTCGGTCATCGCCGGTTCAGCGCCATTCGCGGAAACGGTCGATCAGCCCCCGGGTCGAGGAATCATGCGCGGCCGGCGGCTTCGATCCATCCAGCTCGGCGGCGATGGTTCCTGCCAGCTGCTTGCCCAGCTCGACGCCCCACTGATCGAAACTGTCGATGCCCCAGATCGTGCCCTCGACGAAGGTCTTGTGCTCGTAGAGCGCGATCAGCCGGCCCAGCGTGAAGGGATCGAGCGCGCGATAGAGGATGGTGTTCGACGGCCGGCTTCCGGAAAAGACGCGATGCGGCACGGCCGCCTCCAACGCCGCGCCCGACATGCCGCGCGCGGCGAGCTCGGCGCGCACCTCGGCCGCGGTCTTGCCGCGCATCAGCGCCTCGGTCTGCGCGAACAGGTTGGCGGCGAGCAGCTGGTGATGCTTGCCGAGCGGCGACTGGCTGCGCGCGGCGCCGATGAAGTCGGCCGGGATCAGCCGCGTGCCCTGGTGGATCAGCTGGTAGAAGGCATGCTGGCCGTTGGTGCCCGGCTCGCCGAACAGCACCGGCCCGGTCTGCCAGGCGACCGGCGCGCCACCCTCCGTCACCGACTTGCCGTTGCTTTCCATCTCCATCTGCTGGAGGAAGGCGGCGAAGCGGGCAAGACGCTGGTCATAGGGCAGCACGGCATGGGTATGCGCGTCCCAGAAATTGCCGTACCAGACCGAGAGCATGCCCAGGATTGCGGGCATATTGGCTTCCAGCGGCGCTTCGCGGAAGTGATCGTCCATGTCGCGCGCGCCGTCGAGCAGGGCAGCGAAATTGTCCGCCCCGACCGCGATCGCGATCGAAAGGCCGATCGCCGACCACAGCGAGTAACGCCCGCCCACCCAGTCCCAGAACGGGAACATCTCGTCGGGGTCGATGCCGAAGGCGCGCACCGCGTCGAGATTGGTGGAGAGTGCCACGAAATGCTTCCCCGCCGCCTCCTCGCCCAACGCGTCGGCGACCCAGCGCCGGGCGCTATGCGCGTTGGTCAGCGTCTCCAGCGTGGTGAAGGTCTTCGAGGCGACGATGAACAAGCTGGTCTCGGGCCGGCAGGCGGCGAACACGTCGCGCAGCGCCGCGCCGTCGATATTGGAGACGAAGCGCGGGTTGGGCCCGCCGGCGCGGAAGGGAGCGAGCGCCTCGCAGACCATGGCCGGGCCTAAGTCCGACCCGCCGATGCCGATATTCACCACGTCGGCGAATTTCCGCCCCGTGGCGCCCGTCCGTTTGCCGGCGCGCACCATATCGGCGAAGCGGCGCATGCGCTGGCGCACGCTCTCCACCTCGCCCATCACGTCCGTCCCGTCGAGGCGGATCGGACGATCGGCCGGGGCGCGCAGCGCGACATGGAGGACGGCCCGGTTCTCCGAGACGTTGATGCATTCGCCGGCGAACATCGCGTCGCGGCGGCGCTGGACCCCGGCCTCGCGGGCGAGGTTGGCGAGCAGGCGCATCGTCTCGGCGGTGATGCGGTTCTTCGAGTAATCCAGCAGGAAATCGCCGCGCGCGAGCGAGAGGCGGCGGAAGCGCTCCCCGTCCCCGGCGAACAGATCGCGCATATGGACGCCCGCCAGCGTCTCGCGGTGGCGGGCGAGCGCGGCCCAGGCGGGAAGCGAGGTAGGCGCTCCCATGCTTACGCTCCCGCCACCGTCATGCCCTCGACGCGCAGGGTGGGCGCGTCGATGCCGGTGCGGAATTCGAGATCGTTGGCGGGGGCGAGATGCTGGAACATGTCCTTGAGATTGCCGGCCACCGTCACTTCCGAGACCGGCCAGGCGATCTCGCCCTTGTCGATCCAGAAGCCGGCGGCGCCGCGCGAATAGTCGCCGGTCACGCCGTTCACACCCATGCCGATCAGTTCGGTGACATAGAGGCCGCTGGCGATGTCGGCGATCAGCTCGGTCCGGCCGGCCGCGCCGGGCACTAGCCACAGATTGCTCGCCGAGGCGCCACCTCCGCGCGCGCCGTGGCCGGTGCCGCGCAAGCCGAGCTGGCGGGCCGAGCGCAGATCGAGCAGCCAAGTGGTAAGTACCCCGTCGGCGACGATCTCGAGCCGCCGGTTCGCCATCCCCTCGCCGTCGCATGGGCGCGAGCGCAGGCCCCGTTTCCTGTGCGGATCGTCGATCACCGTGCTGCCCTTCGGCAGCACCTGCTTGCCCAGCCGATCGAGCAGGAAACTGGTGCCGCGCGCGATCGCGGTGCCGTTGATCGCGCCGGCGAGATGGCCGAGCAGGCTGCGCGCGACGCGGGGATCGTAGACCACCGGCACCTGGGCCGAGGGCGGCTTGCGGCTACCGAGTCTGTGCACCGCGCGCCTGCCCGCGCTGGCGCCGATCTCCTCTGGCGATTGCAGATCGGCGAAATGGACCGCGGCGCTCCAGTCGTAGTCGCGCTCCATTCCGTCGGCGTTGCCGGCGATCACCGCGGCCGAGAATTGCGCGCCCGTGCTGCGATAGGTGTGGGCGAAGCCGTTGCTGGCGACCCAGGATTGCGTGGACGAGTTCCAGCCGGCCTCGGCGCCCTCGGAATTGGTCACCCCTTCGACCGCGCGGGCGGCGTCCTCGGCGCGGCGCGCGAGATCGACCAGCGCATCCGCGCTCGGTTCGGCGGCATCGAATACGTCGAGATCGGGAAACGCGCGGGCCAGGTCCTCCGGCGCGGCGAGGCCGCAATAGGGGTCCTCGGGCACCGAGCGGGCCATGGCGACGGCGCGCTCGACCAGGGCTTCGAGCGCCGCGGGCGTGCGCTCGGAGGAGGAGACCATCGCCTGGCGTTTGCCGAGGAACACGCGCAGGCTGATGTCCCCCGCCTCGGCGCGCTCGATCCGCTCGGGCTTGCCCAGGCGATAGGCGACCGAGAGGGCGATATTGTCGGCGAGCAGCGCGTCGGCCTCGTCCGCGCCCGCGCGGCGCGCGCGCGCGACCAGATCGGCGAGAAGCGAAAGCGCGGCGGGATCGTCCTCGATCATTCGGCATCCTGGCTGGGGCGTCCGCCGGCGCACCATCGGTGGTGCCGGCGGGGGATCGCGCGCGCGCAGGCTAACATGCCGCCCGGACCGGGTGTAGCGCCCCGAACGCCCCGCGATTCCGGCCGGTCGGTTTGAATTCGAGGCCCAAACGCATTAGATTCCAAGGGCTCGCGCAGAAGGCGCCGACCTCCTGCAAAGACGAGGAGAGGCATCGCCCATGACCGCGCCCATGGCCCAAGGCCAGCAGGATCTCGGCTATCGCCGACTGATCGAGCTGGGCATCGCGCTCTCCGCCGAGAAGAACCATAACCGCCTGATGGAGAAGATACTTCTGGGCGCGAAGGAGCTCACCAACGCGGATGGCGGCACGCTCTACCAGGTCGAGGAAGGCAAGCGGCTGCGCTTCGAGATTTTGCGCAACGATACGCTGAAGACCGCGATGGGCGGGACCACCGGCAAGCCGATCCCGTTCCCGCCGGTGCCCCTCTATGACGAGGCCGGCAATCCGAACCACAAGAACATCTCGGCGTCCGCCGCGCTCAGCGGGAACACCTTCAACATCGAGGACGCCTACGACGCGGTGCGGTTCGACTTCGCCGGCACCAAGGCGTTCGACGCCAAGACCGGCTACCGGTCCAAATCCTTCCTCACCGTGCCGCTGAAGAACCATGACGGCGAGGTGGTGGGCGTCCTCCAGCTGATCAATGCGCGCGACGCCCAAGGCGCCGTGATCCCGTTCTCGGCCGAGACCGCGCCCTTGATCGAGGCGCTGGCCAGCCAGGCTGCGATCGCGCTCGACAACCAGATGCTGCTCGACGCGCAGAAGCAGCTGTTCACCTCGTTCATCCAACTGATCGCCAGCGCGATCGACGCCAAATCGGCCTACACCGGCGGGCACTGCCGGCGCGTTCCCGAACTCACCAACATGCTGACCCGCGCCGCGGTCAACGCGAAGGAAGGTCCGTTCGCCAACTTCTCCCTGACCGAGGACGAGTGGTACGAGCTCGAGGTCGCCGGCGGCATGCACGATTGCGGCAAGGTCACCACGCCGGAATTCGTGGTCGACAAGGCGACCAAGCTGGAGACCATCTACAACCGCATCCACGAGATCCGCACCCGCTTCGAGGTGGCGAAGCGCGACGTCGAGATCGAGTATCTGAAGGCGGTGATGGCGGGCGGCGACGAGGCCGGCTTGCGCGCGGCGCGCGATGCCAGGCTCAAGCAGCTCGACGAGGAGTTCCTGTTCGTCGCCGAATGCAATGTCGGCGGCGAGTTCATGGCGCCGGAGAAGGTCGAGCGGCTCAGGAAGATCGCCGCCACCACCTGGCTGCGCACGCTCGACGACGCGGTCGGCCTCTCTTGGGAGGAGGCCAACCGCAAGCCGAAGGAGAAGCCCACCCTCCCGGTGGTCGAGAACCTGCTCGCCGACAAGGAAGAGCATCTGGTCAAGCACGACAAGCCGCCGATCCCGGCCGACAACCAGTGGGGCTTCAACATCAAGACCCCGCCCTTCAAGTTCAACCTGGGCGAGGTCTACAACCTCTCGATCGGACGCGGCACGCTGACCAACGAGGACCGCTACCACATCAACGACCATATCGTGCAGACGATCATCATGCTCGAGGCGCTGCCCTTCCCGAAGAATCTGCGCCGCGTGCCGGAATGGGCGGGCGGGCATCACGAGAAGATGGACGGCACCGGCTATCCGAAGGGGCTCACCCGCCAGCAGATGAGCGTCCCGGCGCGGATCATGGCGATCGCCGACATTTTCGAGGCGCTGACCGCGCGCGACCGGCCCTACAAGAAGGCGAAGAAGCTATCCGAGGCGGTGAAGATCATGTCCTTCATGAAGAAGGACGCGCATGTCGACCCCGAGCTGTTCGACCTGTTCCTGACCTCG
Source organism: Rhodospirillales bacterium (assembly GCA_030040955.1). Lineage (GTDB taxonomy): Bacteria > Pseudomonadota > Alphaproteobacteria > Rhodospirillales > Magnetospirillaceae > JASHSH01. Next base: position 4,217 of record JASHSH010000277.1, on the reverse strand, counting down.
GGCGTCTACAAGGAATACGCCGACAAGTTCCTGCTGCCCGACCAGATCGACGAGGTCGACATAAAGCAGTATCTGCCCAAGGCGGCGGAGTAGGGGGCGGGCGGCGGCTCGCCTACTCTTCCGCCGCCGCCGGCGCGCCGCCCGAAAGCTCGGCGATCTTGCGGATCAGGAAGTCGCGGAACACCGCGATGCGCTTGGAGTGGCGCAGCTCCTCGGGATAGACGAAGAACGTGTCCACGTTCGGCCCGCGCAGCTCGGGCAGGATGGCGACCAGATTGTTGGTCTCGTGGCTGAGATAGTCGGGCAGCGCCGCGATGCCGAGCCCGCTCTGCACCGCGCGGAAGATGCCGTAGACATTGTTCAGCCGCAGCACCGGGCGGCGCGGCCGCTCGGCGCGCGCGCCGGCGTCGAGCAGCCAGTTCACGTTGCCGACCGGCATCTTGGCCTCGTCGCCGAACACGATGAGCCGGTGCCCGTCGAGATCCTCGACCGACTGCGGCGTGCCGAACCGGCGCAGATATTCCGGCGCCGCGTAGACCTTGTAGTGCAGCGTCATCAGGTGGCGCTGCACCAGGTCGGGCTGGCGCGGCGGCTGCATGCGGATCGCCACGTCGGCCTCGCGCATGGCGAGGTCGAGCTCGCCGTCGTCGACCACCAGCGTCATCTGGATGTCGGGGTAGAGATCGTGGAAATCGCGGATGCGCGGGGTCAGCCACAGCGTGCCGAAGGCGACCGTGGTGGTGACCTTGAGCGGCCCCTTCGGGCTCTCGCGCGTGTCGGAGAGCTGCGCCTCGGTCATGGCTAGCTTGGCGAATATGTCGCGCGCGGTGCGGAACAGCAGCTCGCCCTGCTCGGTGAGGATCAACCCGCGCGCGTGCCGATGGAACAGCGGCACGCTCAGGCTCTCCTCGAGGGCGCTGATCTGACGGCTGACCGCCGACTGGCTTAGATTCAGCAATTCGCCGGCATGGGTGAAGCTTCCCGCCTCCGCGACGGCGTGAAACACCCGCAGCTTGTCCCAGTCCATGGCTCCGCTAGCCGCCGTTGTGCTTTTGTCCCCTCGGCCTTCGCGTGCGTCCGGGCCGGCGGCGGCCTTCCCCGATCATTGTGCCGCGACCGATGCCACCTGTCCATGGTGGGCGAGGTAACGGTCGGCCTCGAGTGCGCCCATGCAGCCGGTGCCGGCCGCGGTCACCGCCTGGCGGAATACCTTGTCCTGCACGTCGCCGGCGGCGAATACGCCCGGCACGCTTGTCTGCGTGGTGCCGGGCTTGGTCACGATATAGCCCTCGGCGTCCATCGCCAGCTGGCCCTTGAACAGGCCGGTGTTGGGATCGTGGCCGATGGCGACGAACAGCCCGTCCACCGCCAGCTCCGAGGCGGCGCCCGTCTTGGTGTCGCGCAGCTTGAGCTTCTTCAGGCTCGGCGGATTTGCCTCGCCGGCCAGCTCCTCGACGACCTGGTTCCACAGCACGCGGATGCGCGGGTTGGCAAACAGCCGGTCCTGGAGGATCTTCTCGGCGCGGAACTTGTCGCGGCGATGAATGAGCGTCACCTTGCTCGCCATGTTGGCCAGGAACAGCGCCTCCTCGACCGCCGAGTTACCTCCGCCGACCACGGCCACCTCCTTGTCGCGGAAGAAGAATCCGTCGCAGGTGGCGCAGGCCGACAGGCCGAAGCCCTGGAATTTCTGCTCGGACGGCAAGCCCAGCCAGCGCGCCTGCGCGCCGGTCGCGATGATCAGCGTGTCGCCGGTGTAGAGATCGCCCGAATCCCCGGTGCAGGAGAAGGGGCGCGCCTTCAGATCGACCGCGACGATCGTGTCGGCGAAGAAGCGGGTGCCGACATGCTCGGCCTGGGCCTGCATCTGCTCCATCAGCCAAGGGCCCTGGATGGCGGCGGCGAAGCCGGGATAGTTCTCGACATCGGTGGTGATGGTGAGCTGGCCGCCGGGCTGCATCCCCGCCACCAGGATGGGCGACAGATTCGCCCGCGCGGCATAGATCGCCGCCGTGAAGCCGGCCGGCCCGGAGCCCAGGATCAGGACCTTGCTGTGATGGGTGGTCATGGCGCTCTACCCCTCCCTCTCCTCGGTCCTCTCTAGCACAGGAAATATAGTTCGCGTCCGCCAATTTCGAGCGTTCCGGATCGCCGCCGCATTGTTATCTATATATATAATAAGAATACTTCTATATTTATCCCGTCGGCGGTCGGGAATTTTCGCTGCACTGCACAAAAATCCTTGGCGTTTTGTCCCCGCATGCTAATATAATTGCGCGACTGGACTCCTGGGAGTCGTGGCAGCCATGCAGCGCATCAAGCTGGACCGCATCGACCGGCGCATCCTGCACGACCTTCAGGACGATGGTCGCATGACCAATGTCGAGCTCGCTCGCCGGGCCGGTATTTCGGCCCCGCCCTGCCTGCGCAGGGTACGCGCGCTGGAGGAAGCAGGGCTGATCCGCGGCTACCATGCGCGGGTCGATCCGCAGGCGCTCGGCTACAACGTCACCGTGTTTGCCCAGGTCGGGCTGGAAAGCCAGGCGGAGACCGATCTGCGCGCCTTCGAGGATCTGGTCGAGACCTGGCCCGAGGTGCGCGAGTGCTGGATGCTGGCCGGCGAGACCGACTTCCTGCTGAAGGTGGTGGCCAGCGACTGGGACGCGTACCAGCGCTTTCTGACCACGCGGCTGACCGCCGCGCCCAATATCAGCCATGTGAAGTCGGCGCTCGCCATCCGCGGCTCGAAGCAGCTTCCCGGCGTCCCGATCGCGGTCGAGCCGATGGGCGAGCCGGCCACCGAGGTCGTCACCTCGGCGGTGTGACTGCGGCCTCCGCCAGCCGGGCCCGGGCGAATTCGCGCAGAGTCTTCGGGTAGAGAAGGTGCTCGGCTTCGAGCACGCGGGCCGCCAGGCTCTCCACGTCGTCGCCCGGGCGCACCGCCACCTCGGCCCGGGCGAGGATTGGGCCCTCGTCGAGCCCCGCCGTCACCAGATGGACGGTGCAGCCGTGGATGGCCACGCCCGCCTCGAGCGCGCGGCGATGCGTGTCGAGCCCCTTGAAGGCGGGCAGCAGCGAGGGATGGATGTTGAGTACGCGGCCCTCCCAGGCGGCGACGAAGCCCGGCGAAAGCAGGCGCATGAACCCGGCAAGGCAGACGATGTCGATTTTCGCCGCGCGCAATGCCGCGTCGAGCCCGGCGTCGAAGGCGGCGCGCGAGGCGAATTCGCGGTGGTCGATCAGCCGGGCGGAAATGCCGGCCGCGCGCGCGATGTCGAGCGCCGGCGCGCCGGGTACGTTGACGAGCACGAGGGCGATCTCGCACGGATAGTCGGGCGCGCGGCAGGCTTCGATCAGCGCCCGCAGATTGCTCCCGCGCCCGGAGGCGAGCGCGCCGACGCGCAGCCGCGCCCTCACGCGCCCCCGCGGCTCCAACGCCAGGCCTCTTCCGCGCCCAGGATGGAGATGCGCGGACGGCCCTCCTGGCGGGCCACGATGCGGCCGATCCGGAAGCAGGTCTCGCCCGCCTCGCGCAGGCCGCGTTCGACCTCGGCCGCGTGCTCGGGCGCCACCACCGCGATCATCCCGATGCCGCAATTGAAGGTGCGCGCCATCTCGTGGACGGGCAGGCGCGCCTCGCGTCCGAGCCAGGCGAAAATCGGGGGCAGCGGCCAGGCGCTCGCGTCCAGCTCGGCCGCGCAATTCTCCGGCAGGACGCGCGGCGGATTGTCGATCAGGCCGCCCCCGGTGATATGGGCTAGCGCCTTGACCGCGCCGCTGCGCGCGGCGGCCAGGCAGCTCGCCACGTAGATCCTGGTGGGTTCGAGCAGCGCTTCCGCGAGATCGCGCTCGGGCGCGAAAGGCGCCGGGCGCGTCCAGTCGAGCCCGAGCCGGCGGACCAGCGCGCGCACCAGCGAATAGCCGTTCGAATGCACCCCGCTCGAAGCCAGACCGAGCGCGATGTCGCCCGGCCGCACCGCGGCGCCGTCGATCGCCTGCCCGCGCTCGACCGCGCCGACCGCGAAACCGGCGAGATCGTAGTCGCCCGCCGCGTAGAGCCCCGGCATCTCCGCGGTCTCGCCGCCGACCAGGGCGCAGCCGGCGATGCGGCAGCCTTCGGCGATGCCGGCGACGATGCGCCGCCCGGCCTCGACCTCGATCCGCCCGGAGGCGAAATAGTCGAGGAACAGCAGCGGCTCGGCGCCCTGCACCACGAG